>DATFXS010000853.1:0-5879 GCA_035315605.1 Polyangia bacterium | reverse complement strand
CCGTCCGCAGCAGAAGGTCGAGGTCGTTGTAGATCAGCGACGGGCAGCGCCCGGTGGCGGCGCGCTGAACGACGTTGTTCCAGAGCTTGATCAGGAACTCCATGTCGCTCTTGAGCTCGCGCTCGGACACGTTCTCGGCGACGGTGCGGACGATGAAGCCGGACCCGGCCGGCCGCATCGACTCGACGATCTCGCGCAGACGGCGCCGTTCGCGGTCCGACGCGATCCGCCGCGAGATGCCGATGTGATCCACCGTCGGCATAAACACCAGGTGACGGCCCGGCAGCGAGATGTACCGCGTCGTCCGCGCGCCCTTGGTGCTGATCGGCTCCTTCGTCACCTGGACGATGACTTCCTGGCCCTCTTTCAGCAGGTCCTCGATGCGGGCGCCCCCGCCCGCGCGCGCCGCGTCGGCCGCGTCCTCGTCCTCGTCGTCGGCCGGACGGTTCGACTCGCCCGCGAACAGGCGCTTGAGATCGTCGGGCGTTCCGCGCACGTCCGAGACGTGGAGGTACGCGCTCTTCTCGAGCCCGATGTTGACGAACGCCGCCTGCATCCCGGGCAGCACGCGCTCGACGCGGCCCTTGTAGATGTTCCCCGCGATGCCGCGCTCGCGCTTCCGCTCGATGTAGAGCTCGCCCAGGTAGCCGTCCTGGACGAGCGCGACTCTGGTCTCCGGACCGTCGGCGTTGATTACGAGGAGGCTGCTATGGGGCATCCGGACGGAAGGAAGCTAGTCGCGCGCGGAGCTGGCGCGCTTTGCGCGCCGCGTACCATCGCGAGAGGGTTTGGGGAGCCAACAAGCGGGCTCCGAAAGCCGTAAGAGGCCAACGCGGGCAGGTGCAGCCCCGGGCCGTCTAGGCACATACTGACGCAAATGTCAGGGTTCATCGCGAAACTTCGAGACCTTGAGGGCTCGTCGTAACACGGAACTGCCGCCAAATCAACGACATCCCCGATTTTGCGTGGGCCGGCATACCCCTTGCTGGAATCGTTGCCTCGGAAGCGTCGGACAGAGTCTCGGCTCGGTTCGCGCATCCCCTCCTCCCCATAGATTGACGGTTCCGGGGTTTACCAGTAGGTCGGCCCGGACCGTTTGCTTCCCGACTCGCATTGCTTCCCGACTCGCATCGCTTCTCTTCTTCTTACGCTCCGCTTCCCGACTCCCTCCCTTCCGGTTTGATTCATACGGCCCCCGCCCGAGTCTTCGCGCGGGGGCCGTCGTTTATCTGAGGTAGAGGGTGTAGACGAAGAGCCAGGCTGAGACGAACAGCAGGGCGTCGATCCGGTCGAGCATGCCGCCGTGGCCGGGGATCAGGTGGCCCGAATCCTTGACGCCGAACGCCCGCTTGATGAGCGACTCGACCAGGTCGCCGATCGGCCCGATGACGCCGGCCGGCAGCGCCGCCAGCAGGCAGTCGCGCACGGTCAGCCACGGAACGAACGTGGCGCGCGCGCCGAGCATGATGAGCAGGCCGGCCACCATCCCGCCGATGCCGCCCTCGACCGTCTTCGCCGGCGACACGGCCGGGTAGAGCTTGTGCCGCCCCAGCGCCTTCCCCGCAAAGTAGGCGCCGGTGTCGTTGCCGAAGGTCAGAGCGATGGCCAGCAGCACCCACTCGCGGCCGTGGACGGCCTCGCGCTGCATGATCGCCATCGGCACGCAGAGCAGGCCCAGGTAGAAGACCCCGAACGCCGCCAGCCCCAGCCGGGCGCCGGCGGCCGGGATCTCCCCCGGGTCGAGCAGCACCAGCGTCGCCGTCGCCACGAACGCCGCCAGCACCCAGACGATGGCCAGGTCCGGCCACGCATACACCCCTGCGGCAAGGCCCACCCCCAGCACGATGACGCCGATGCGGAACCGCCGGCTCGCGCCCCCGAGCGCGATCTTCGTGTACTCACAGAGCGCCAGCCCCGCCACCAGCAGCACCAGCGCGCCGAACCCCCACGGCTGGTGCCACAGGATCAGCGCGGCGATCAGCGGCAGCGCCACGACGGCCGAGATGAAGCGCTGCGCGAGGTTGGGAAGCGCCATGGGCGGGCCGCCCGGCCCTGTCAGCCGGCGCTGCGGATCTGCTCGCGCGTGCGCCCGAAGCGGCGCTCGCGGCGCCGGTACGACTCCAGCGCCTCGTACAGCTCCGCCTTACCGAAGGCGGGCCAGAAGGTGTCGGTGAAGTAGAGCTCCGCGTAGGCGGCTTCCCAGAGCAGGAAGTTCGACAGCCGCTCCTCGCCCGAGGTGCGGACCAGGAGGTCCAGCTGCGGCAGGCCGCCCGTCTGCAGCGCCGCCGTGACGCGTTCTTCGGTCACCTGCGCCGGTTCGAGCTCGCCGGCGGCGGCCGCCTCGCACAGGGCGCGCGCGGCGGCGACGATCGACTCCCGGCCGCCGTACGACAGCGCCAGGCACAGCGTCATCGACTGATTGTCGGCCGAATCGCGCATCAGGGCGTCGAGCGGCTCCTTGACGAACGCGGGCAGCCGGTCCACGTCGCCGATGGCGACGAGGCGGATGTCGTTATCCATGATCTCGTCGCGCTCTTCGATGACGTAGTCGCGAAGAAGCTGCATCAGCGTCGCGACCTCGTCGGGGGGCCGCTGCCAGTTCTGGGCCGAGAACGCGTACAGCGTCAGCGCCCGCAGGTTGATCTCGCGGGCGGCGCGCACTACCTCGCGGACGGCCTTGGCGCCCTGGCGGTGGCCCTCGACGCGGGGCAGACCGTGCTCCTGAGCCCACCGCCCATTGCCGTCCATGATGATCGCGACGTGACGGGGAAGCTTGTTCAAGTCGATCGGCATCCGCCGCGATTCGGCTACCACAGCCAGGCCGAATTGTCGATGACCGGCCCGCGTTTGTCGAGCGCCGGTTTTCCGACTAACCTTCTTTGGATCATGAAGAGCGCCGAGGACATCGAGTCGTATCTGCTACGGATGGGGGTCGCTCACGAAACGATCAAGCCCGGCATCTGGTTAGTCAAGATTGATGGCTCTTCGCTGGTCGTGTCGATCGCCGGTCCGGTGGTCGCGTTTCGCCTCAAGGTGATGGAGCTGCCCCGGTCGGGTCGGGAGGAACTCTACCGGACGTTGCTGGCTCTGAACACCACGGAGATGGTCCACGGCGCTTTTGGCCTGGAGGGCGACACGGTCGTCATCGTCGACGCCCTCGAGCTCGAGAACCTGGACCTCAATGAGTTCCAGGCAGTGGTCGATGACATGGCGATGGCCGTGGCCAAGAATTACCCCGCACTTTCACGCTTCGCCTCACCGGCCCCGGCCGGAGCGGCCGCCGGGGGCAAGTAATCCGCGTCAGCAACGTGACAAATTCAAGAAGACAGCTAGACCGGTAAGGACACCATCATGGGAATCTTCTCCAGGCTCGGCACCCTCATCAAATCCAACCTCAACGATCTGATCAGCAAGGCGGAGGACCCGCAGAAGATGCTGAACCAGATCGTGCTGGAGATGCAGAACCAGCTGGTCGAGGCGAAGAAGCAGGTCGCGACCTCGATTGCCGACGAGAAGCGCCTGAAGAAGCAGTGGGACGAGCAGATCGAACTGTCGAAGGAGTGGGAGCGCAAGGCGATGCTGGCCGTGCGGAGCGGCGACGACGGCCTCGCCAAGGAGGCGCTGACGCGCAAGTCGGAGCACGACAATCAGCAGGCGGAGTTCGGCAAGCAGTGGCAGCTGCAGAAGGACGCCGTCGACAAGCTGAAGGACCAGCTGCGCACGCTGAACGACAAGATCGAAGAGGCGAAGCGCAAGAAGAACATCTTGATCGCGCGGCAGAAGCGCGCCGAGGCCCAGAAGGCCATCCAGGACACGATGCGCGGCCTGTCGGACAACAGCGCGTTCGACACGTTCGAGCGGATGCACCAGAAGGTCGAACAGATCGAGGCGGAGTCCGAAGCGTCGACGGAGCTGGGTGGCGAGCTGACCGGCGATACGCTACAGCAGAAGTTCAAGAAGCTGGAGGGATCGACCGGCTCGGATCTCGCGCTGGCCGAACTGAAAGCGAAGATGGGTTTGGGTCCGGCGCCGGAGCAGCCCGCGCTGCCGGAGGTGAAAACCGACGGGGGAAAGCCGTAAGGCCCCCCGCCGATAGGAAGGCAATCAAGGGGAGGATGGGGGAGCGATCTCCGTCGCTGACGAGAAGGATTGCCGTCAGCGACGAAACGCTGCTATACGGAAGACGTACAGCCTCCAAAAGGAACCAAGACACCGATGGCACAACATCAAAACCACACGACGGCGCGTTTCAACGGCGTGAAGGTCTTCTCTGCGACGATGGCGCAGGAACGGGAGAACTTGGGGGAGAAGGTGACGGCCTGGATCAAGGAGCACCCGGCCTGCCAGATCGTCGACACGATCGTCACGCAGTCTTCAGACGAAGCCTTTCACTGTCTCGCGATCACAGTTTTTTGGTGGGAAGACAAATAGCCCAGCGTAGGTAGTTCCCGTCGAGAGACCGGGGGGATTCTCGACGGACGCAACCGCGCACCGGCGCGGCGCAATTAACCGGCGAGCAGCAGGACGCCGGTGAACATGTGAATGCGCGGACGTCCGAACGTGGGCGCGATCTCGAACGAGCTTTCGATACCGGCGAGCGACAGCGCGCCGAATCGGCGGCGAATCAGCTCGGGATCCAGCCCCGGCTGCCCGTAGAGCGCGCTGCCCCGGCCCGCGCAGTTGAAATAGAAACCGAACTTCGGTGTGTCGGCGCCGCGGGCTTCCGCCTGCTCGTCGAGCATCGCCTTCATGTCGTCGCGCGCGCCGATGGCGTCGCGCAGCGTGAAGCAGATCGTCTGCCCGGTGCGCACTGGCTCGGCGACCGCGAGCGCCGCCCGCTCCCCCTCCGCGACCGCGAACGGGCGCACCACGTAGTTCGACCGCCCGCCCGAGCCGCGCTCGCCGATGCCGGCCAGAAGGTGCGCCGTCATCTGCCGCAGCCCCGGGTGACGCGGATCCGACAGCGTGCGATCCAGCGCCTCGACCGCGGGACGCCCCTCGATCTCGAGGATCAGGTTCCCGTCGGCGGCCGTGATGGTCAGCGGATCGCCCAGCGCCTGGCAGCCCTGGGTCATGCCGAGGCTCGGGTGCAACGCCCGGGGCAGCACCAGCGCCACCGCCGAATCGGCGTGCGCGGAATCCTCCCAGAAGACGCGGCAGCCGGCCTCGCCGCCCGAGGCGCCGGCGCCGGTGATCAGCAACCCGGGCGCGGCGTCCGCGATGCCGGCGACGAAGTCCGCGGCGTCGAGCTCGGCGGGATCGACAAGCACCGCCACCGCCGCGCCCTCGACCTCGCCGTCCAGCGCGTCGCGCGCGCGCTGCCCCAGCTTCGCGCCCGCCGCGCGCGGCTCACCGCGCACGCCGGGAAGAAAGAGCGGCGTCGGCAGCGGCCCATCGCCGTCCAGCACCTGCACCACGACCGCGTTCGCGTTCTCGACCTCTTCGGCGCCGGTCAGCACGCCCGTCGCGGAGCAGCCGATCACGGCCGCGTCGGGAAGCGTGCGGCGTACGGCGGACAGCACGCCCGCGTATTCGTCGTCGTCGTGCTTGATGCCGGCGAACACGATCGCGACCTTCGCGGTCCGCGTGCCAGCGGCGGCCAGCGCGCGATGCGCGGCCAGGCCTGCGGCCGTGAACCCGTCCAGGTGGACGGCCACTCCAACTCCGGCCGACGTCATTGCCCCCTCTTACCGTGGACGCGGAAAAAGGCAACGCCTACTTGAGGACGGGCTTACGACTTCGTCAGCACCACCGTCACCGAGCCGAAGTTGTTCAGCGAGATCGTGCGGCCGGCGTCGGAGACTCGGTGTCGCCGTCCGCTGGCCCGTCATCATCAGCAGACCGCCGACCAGGAAGTATCTTCCGGTCCGCGTCCCCAT
>DATFXS010000852.1:0-3693 GCA_035315605.1 Polyangia bacterium | reverse complement strand
GGCAGGCGCGGTCGCGCCGGCGCCGGCCGCCGCGGCGCGCGTCGATGTCGCGCCGGCGGCGGCCATGGGCGAGCACGCCGGGCGCAGCAACAACGGCGTCAACGCGCGCGACGCGGGCGTGCTGGCGACGCCGGCCACGCGCAAGCTGGCGCGCGACACGGGCGTCGACATCCGCGATGTGACCGGCACGGGGCCGGCCGGGCGGGTGACGTCGGAGGACGTGCGGGCCCACGGCGGCGCGCCCGCGCCGGCGGCGCACGCCCCCGCGGGAGATCCCGGCGACGTGCGCATCCCGTTCCGCGGCGTGCGCCGGAAGATCGCCGAGCACATGGTGCTGTCGAAGCACACCGCCGCGCACTTCACCTACGTGGAGGAGGTCGACTGCACGGACCTCGTGTCGCTGCGCGGGCGCGCCAACGCGGGGCTGACGGCCGGCGGCCTGAAGCTTTCCTACCTGCCGTTCATCGTCAAGGCGACGGCGCAGGCGCTGGTGAAGTTTCCCCAGCTGAACGCCACGCTGGACGACGCGGCCGGCGAGATCATCCAGCGCGGACGCCGCCACATCGGCCTCGCCACCGCGACCGACGTCGGCCTGATCGTCCCGGTCGTGCGCGACGCCGATCGACGTTCGGTTCTGGACCTGGCCGCGGAGATCGAACGGCTGGCGGCGCTCACGCGCGCGGGCAAGGCCCCGCGCGAAGATCTTTCGGGCTCGACGTTCACCATCACCAGCCTGGGCGCGCTGGGGGGCATCCTGGCCACGCCGATCATCAATCATCCGGAGGTGGCGATTCTGGGCGTGCACAAGATCGCGCGTCGCCCGGCGGTGCGGGGCGACAGCATCGTCATCCGCGATCTGATGAACCTGTCGATCTCGGTCGACCACCGCGTCGTCGACGGTTACGACGCCGCCCGCTTCATCGCGGAGATCAAGGCGACGCTGGAGACGCCCGGTCCCCTCTATCCGGAAGCGACGTAAGCCGACACCACATGGCGGGGAAACAGTTGCCGAAGATCCGGGCCGGCATGGGGGATGTCGAGTCCCCCCAGGTCGAGGCGTGGAGCGACGACGATTACCGACGCGCGACCGGCCTCGGGACGATCCTGGCGCCCGACGGCAAGGCCGATCGCGCGGGCGTGCCGTCGCTGGCGCCGGCGGCGTTGCGCGAATGTTATCGGACGATGTTGCGCGTGCGCGAGCTGGACGAGCTTTTGCGCGCACATCAGAAGGAGACCGGCGAGGAGCCCCGGCCGTCGGCGCGCGGCTGCGAGGCCGCGATCGTCGGCGCGGTCGCGGCGCTGGAGGCGGACGACATCGTGGTTCCCGGACGGCGCGAGGCGGGCGCGGCGTTGTGGCGCGGCCATTCGATCGCGGCGTTCCTGGGCGACCAGGCCGTCCCGCGCGCGCTGGGCGTGCTGCCCGCGTCCCCGCACGCGGCGACGCAGCTGCCGCACGCGACCGGAATCGCGTGGGCGATGAAGATGGAGGCCAAGGCCGGCGCTGCCGGCAAGGTGGCGCTCGCCTTTCTCGACCGCGAGGCGACCAGCGCCGAAGACTTTCACACCGGGCTCAACTTCGCCGGCGTGTTCCGCGTGCCGGCCGTCTTCGTCTGCATCAACGGCGGGCCGGGGACGTCGCCGGTCGAATCCGTCTCGGAGACGATCGCGCTCAAGGCGCTGGCGTACGGGATCCCCGGCGTGCGCGTGGACGGCGCCGATCTGTTCGCCGTCTGGACCGCGACGCGCGCCGCCGCGGCCCGCGCCCGGCGCGGCGAGGGCGCGACGCTGATCGAGGCCGTCGTCGCGGACGAAGGCGATCCGCTGGAACGCGTTCGCCTCTGGCTGGCGGCCGAAAAAATTCAGGACGCCTCGGCCGAACAGGCCCTGCGTCTCGAAGTCGAAGCCGAGCGCGGCGCGCGCGCCGCCGGCCGGTAGCCGCCCCTCCCGCTCGTCTCAGAGCAGCGCCTCGCTCCGCGCGGAAGTCCGTCGAAGCGGAGTCGAGGCGCAACGCGAAGGAGCGGAGTGGGACGGGGAGCTCCTCGGCCGGAGCGTGGGCGGCCGCTCTGATCGTTTGCGGCCGACGGGATTCCGAGCTGGCTCGCGGAGGACGAGGAGCTCACCGTCCCATTCCGCCCTCGACGTGAGCCGAGCGGAGCCGCTAGTTGGGGGCCTCGCGACGTAGATCACGCGGGTCCACCGCCGACTGCGGTACTCTAGGCGCCGCGATGAAGACGATTCGAGCCTATTCACTGGTGGCGGCTGCGGTGCTCACCGGGCTGGCGGGCTGTGGCAGCTCGGGCCCGACCGCCGACTCCGCCTGCGCGGACCTGGCGGCCAAACGGTGCACGCAGCGGTCGATGTGCTCGGCGCTGCCCGGCTCGAACGATCCCGGCGCCAGCCTGGTTCGCACCTACGGCGACATGGCGACGTGCAAGTCGCGCGAGGCGCTCGCCTGCCGAAACGGGATGGCGGCCAAGGGAACCGGCAACTCTCCCAGCAAGGCCGAGAGCTGCGTCGCCGCCTTCGGCACGTACACCTGCCAGGATTTCTTCGACAACAATCCGCCGGCCGCGTGCGCGGTGACCGGGACGCTGGCGAACGCCTCTCCCTGCACGTTCAACGGGCAGTGCCAGAGCGGTTACTGCCAGGGGACGAAGAACAGCATGTGCGGCGCCTGCGCGGATTCGCCCGCCGCCGGCGCCGACTGCTCGACGTCGACTTGCGGGCACAACCAGCGCTGCGTCGCGCAGGATCAGACTTGCGAGGACGTGGTGTCGATGGGCGGCGCCTGCGACGCCACCCACCCGTGCGACAACGGCCTCGCCTGCTTCGGCGACACGGCGACGACCATGGGCACGTGCGAGCCCGCGGGAACGAACGTCGGCGCCGCCTGCGGCGGCGGCACGATGCCCGGCTGCGACAACACCCTCGGCCTTTACTGCGCGGGCGCGACGGGCTCGAAGACGTGCGCGGCGATCACCTTCGTCGGCGACGGGATGCCGTGTGGCCTGATGTCCGACGGCACGCGCGTCGGGTGCAAGGCGGGCGAGTGCTTCACCGCGACCGGCGTCGTTGGCAACAGCGACATGGGGACGTGCAAGGCGGACGTCGACGCGCCGAACGCGTGCGACACGATGCTGGGCCCGCGCTGTCTCGCGCCCGCGCGCTGCGTGACCGGCGGCGGCAACAGCGGCACGTGCATCATCCCGACCGGGACGCTTTGCATGTGACCGCGATGCAGCGGGCGACGAAGCAGGCCGCCCAGCCGGGCGCGACGATATAGAGGAACAGGCGCGCCCCGATCAGACCGACCGCCGCGACGATCAGGCGCGCGTCGAGAGGCGCGCGCAACGCGGCGAGCGGATCGACCGCCGCGAGCGCATGGCCCGCGGCCGCGTGCAGGAGACCGGCGGCGAGAACGGCGGCGGCGATCCATCCGGCCTGGCGCTTCGTCGTATGCTTCATCGCGGTCTCCGGGGCGGCGTCTCGATCGAATTCGCCGTCAGCATCGCCAGCAACAGCGCGTTCCCCAGCGTGCCGCCCGCGACGAACTTCGTGTTCCCGTCGACGCCGACCGGGACGCCGACCAGGTGCGTGCTGCGGTACAGCTCGCGATACAGATCGCCGTCGCCGTGCGCGCGCGCGGCGCCGAGCGCGAACCCGGTCGCGCCCACCGATACGCCCATGACCACC
>DATFXS010000851.1:0-2038 GCA_035315605.1 Polyangia bacterium | reverse complement strand
GGCGCCAGCTCGACGACGCGCGACGACCGGCCGGCCTTGGCCTCGCCCAGCACAGCCTCCTTGGCGACCCGGTCGGTCTGCGGATCCAGGCGCAGGGCCGCGGCGAGCTCGACGAGGCGATCGGCGGTCCGGTTCTGGTCCTTGTAGAGCTCGGCGAGCAGGGCGTGCGGCTCGACGCGGGACGGATCCAGCTCGATGGCGCGCCGCAGATGCGCCTCGGCGGCGGCCGGGCGCTTGCGATGAATTTCAGCCAGCCCGAGGCGCACGCGAAGATCGTACCCGTCCCGCGGCGGCGGTCCGAGCAGCAGGCCCTCGAACGCGGCGACGGCCGCGTCGGCATCGCGGCGGCCGAGGGCGATCTCTCCGGCCAGGAACAGCGTGTCGGCCTGATCGTCGGGCGACGGGTGCGGCACGGCGCGGGCGCGTTCGAGCGCCCGGCTGGCTTCCGCGACGTCGCCCGTCCGCAGCGCCCCGAGGCCGCGCGCGACCCAGTCGCGCACGCCGCCGGTCTTGCTGACCGGCGAGGTGTCGCCGGCGCGCGGCGGCGCGGGGGGCAGATACTGGCCGTCGTAGCGCGCGAAGCGGCGGGCCAGCTCGGCCCGGAATTCGCGCTCGAGGGCGTCCGGCGCCAATCCGGTCAGCTTGCGCATGACGTTCGCCTCCGTCTCGCCGCGGCCGAAGGCGGCCAGCGCGTCCCGCAGCGCCGGGAATCCGAAGCGGCGTTCGAGGAAGTCGACGGCCACGGCGGCGTGCGCGTAGGCCCGCACGGCCTCGTCGCCGCGGGCGGTGACGAACGCGTTCGACAGCGACACGAGGGGCGGCAGCTCGCCCCGGCGAAGCGCGGTGTAAAGCGCCGCATCGTCGCGCCGGGTCCATTCGGGACGCAGGCGCATCGTCTCGACCTCTGACAGACCTTCGGTGAACCAGCGCGGAACGCGCGATCGCGACAGCTGGATCGCGAACACGTGGGCCAGCTCGTGCGTCAGCACCATCCCCCAGTTGAACGCATGGTTGGTCGGCGCCTGCGAGGTGATGACGCGGCCGAAACAGACGCCCGCGACGCCGATGGCGGGCAGCCCGGTCGTGCGCACCGCGAACTCGTGCGGATCGCCGTACAGCTCCAGCATCACGGGTCCGGCCGGATCGAGGCGGTAGCGTTTGACGAAGTCGCGGTAGCGTTCCTCCAGATACGGCCCGACGATCTCGGTGATCGCCGCGCGGTCGGCGGTCGGAACGCGGAAACGCAGCGGTCCGGCGGCGAGCGTCGTGTACCGGGCTGGAATCGCCTTCTCGTACAGGTTCAGAAGGTTGTAGGTGCGGACGTCGTAGGGGTCGCGCTTCCAGGCCCGCCGGAGGGTGTCGAGGCCCTCGGTCTCGTCGCCCAGGCGCAGCAGCGTCATCGCCAGCTCGGCCAGGCAGTCGGCGTGATCGGGATCGGCCGCCACGCCCTCGCGCGCGACGTCGCGAGCGTCGTCGTAGCGCCGGTGATGCGTCAGCGTCTCGGCCACGAACGCGAAGAAGGCGCCGTCGTTCGCGCGGACCGCGAGATCAGCGGCGCGTTCGCGCTCGTAGCCGGCCCGGTCGCCGAGCAGCAGCGCGGCCGCGGCGGCGACGCGCGCCGCGCCGATGTCCCGCGGATTCGTGCGCCGGATCGTCGCCACGTCGGCCGCGGCGGCGGACCAGTTCTCGGCGTCGAGCGCCAGCGCCGCCCTCAACTGCAGTGCGCCCGCGTGCGCCGGGTTGACCGCCAGAGCGCGGCCCAGCTCCTCGAGCGCCGCTGCGCCGTCGTACCGATCCGTGATCGCGACGCGCGCCAGGCCCACGTGCGCGTCGGGGTTGTCGGGGTCGACCTTCAGCACGTCCCGGAACGACGCCTCCGCGTCGGCCGCGTTGTGCTTCTGCAAGAGCACGTCGCCCCAGTCGAGGTTGGCGGCGGTCGCGCGCGCGTTGGCGCGGACGGCGTCGCGCAGGACGTCGTTGGCGTCCTTCCAGTTTCCGTCCAGGCGGACGGCCGTCGCGATCGCGATCAGATCGGCGG
>DATFXS010000850.1:0-8142 GCA_035315605.1 Polyangia bacterium | reverse complement strand
CAGGTTGGGCTCGGCGATCAGCACGGCCAGGATCTCTTCGTCGGTGACCGGGCCGTGCAAGCCGTCGGAGCAGAGCAGGGCGACGTCCCCCTTGCGCAGCTGCACCTGCGACAGCACGACCTCGACCCGCTCCTGCACGCCCAGCGCCTGCAGGATGATGTTGGCGTGCTCGAACGCCTTGGCCTCGTCGGCGGTCATCGCGCCGGCCTCGATCAGCTGCCAGGCCAGCGACTGGTCCTTGGTCACCTGCGCCAGCTTGCCGTCGCGCAGGATGTAGCAGCGTGAATCGCCGATCTGCGCGACCACCAGCGTCTCGTCCACCAGCGCCGCGACCGAGCAGGTGGTCCCCATGCCGCGCTCGCTCTGGTTGTCGCGCGACTGGATGAAGATCCGTTCGTTGGCCTGCTGCACGGCCCGGCGCAGGAGGCGCGCGAAGGCGTCGCGCTGCTGTGGCTCGGACGACGCCAGCGCGTCGTAGATCGAATCGACCGCCATCTGGGAGGCGACCTCGCCGGCGGCCGCCCCGCCCATGCCGTCGCAGACCAGCAGCGCGGCGCCCTTGTCCCCCAGCTTGAAGGCGAACGGGGCCCGGGGTTCGGCCGTACGAACGCCCCCCGTGACGTCGGCGATGAGGAAGTTGTCCTCGTTGTGCTCGCGGACCAGCCCGACGTCGGTCTTGCCGAAGACCTCGATCGAGATGTCTGGAGAGGGGGGCATCGGGGCGGTTGTCGCCCTTATCCTATCTCGAACCGCAGTAGCTCGTCGCCCAATCGGATGAGGTCGCCCGACGCCAGGCCGTGCGGCCCGCGCAGGCGCAGAAACGTGCCGTTCGAGCTGCCCAGATCCTCGAGGTGGCCGCGCCCGTTGCGGTACGAGATCTGCGCGTGCCGGCGCGACATGAACTCGTCTTCCGAAAATATGATGTCGCCGATTTCGCGGCCCAGCACCATGTCGGGCCGCGCCAGGTGAAAGACGTCGCGCCCGACGCCGGCCGGGGTGATCTGGCGCAGGCGCGCCCAGGGCGGGCGGACGGGCGTGCCGAAGACGACCACCCCGTGCTCGACCGCGGGACGCACGTTGCGCTCGGGCTCGCTGACGGTCTCGAAGCGCAGCACCTGCTTGCCCATCAGCAGGTAGTCGCCGTCCTGGAGATCGACCGGGCCGCGCAGGCGGACATAGACGCCGTTGCGGGTCTCGAGAGGCGTCAGGACCCGGCCGGTCAGGCTGGCCACGATGCGGGCGTGCCGGGCCGCCAGGTGCGGATCCTCGAACAGCAGGTCGCCCTCGGTCCGCCCGATGTCGATCTGGTCGCCCAGCAGGTTGTAGGTGATGCCGTCGGTGCCGTCGCGGTGGACGACGACCAGGCGAAACCCCGTCTGCTGGTTGGCGACGACGCGGACGGCGGCGGCCATCGGCGGGGCCGCGGGCAGGGCCGGGGCAGGCGCCGTCGCCGGGATATTGGCGGCGGCGTGCGCGCTCCGTTCAATCAACTGATCGGTCGACCGGTTCGAGGGCGGCTGCGCCACCCCTACGGAGACGACGTCGGGCAACCGCTGTTCCACCAGGCGGGTCCCACAGTACTGGCAAAACAGCACGTCGCCGGCGTTCAGGTTTCCGCAACGCCCGCACTTGATCATGTGGAAGGAGTTTGCAAGTAGCGGAATCCTTTGATAACAGGCGGGCCGGTCTTGATGTTCGAGTGTCAGAAACCCGCAGCACCTGCATCCCTGACGTGCGTAAACAGATAGCAACTTCCGACGGAGCGGTCAAACCACGGGCGGACGCCTGTGCCAACGTTTTGGCGACGTTGTTATTCCTGTCCGCGGGCTGTGGCCCGATGATCGAGGCCGCGCCGTTTCCCGTCCGGCCCGACTCGGTTCGGCCGGCGGATCTGCTCGGACCTTACGACGGCATCGTCCTCGACGCCGACTCCGAACGGCCGATCGGGGGCGCCACCGTCGCGGCGTCGTGGGCGTTCGAGCGTGGCATCGGCCTGCGCGCGCCGGCGGGCGCCCAGGAGTACGTGACCGAGACCAGCGCCGACGGTCGATTCGTCATTCCGAAGCTGGACGAGCTGCCGGGAGGCGCGTCGATGCGCGTCCGGCGCTTCACGCTGATCGTCTATCACCGGGGCCACGTCGCGTGGCGCAGCGATCGCCTGTTCCCGGGCCGGGAGGCGCGTCGCGACTTCAGCCAGCGGGGCAGCCGCGTCCGGCTCGAGCGCTGGCAGTCGGGCATGCGCCACGCCGAGCACGTGGCGTTCCTGGGCGGCGGCACGCGCGTGCGCACGGTCGCCGCCTGGGAGCTGCAGGCCGCCGCGCTCGAGCTGGAGGGACAGGCCGCGCCGGTCCTGCCCGCGCGTGAGACCGAGCCGACCGCGCCGGCCATCGCCACGACCGCGGTGCCGCTCGATATCTCGAAGCTCCTGTCCGACGACGAGATTCGCGGGGTCACCGGCTATGTCGGCAAGTTCGAGGACGGCAAGCTAACCGACCTGCCGACGACGGAGTTCTATGACAGCCGGCACTTCAAGGCGACGGGCAAACCGGAGAGCTACGACGTCGGCGTGCGCCTGTGGCGGCTGGGCACCGCCGCCGCGGAGGTGCAATACCGCAAGCTGCAGAGCACGTTGCCCGAGGCCAAGACCAGCGACGAGGTGGGCGACGCGTCGTTCCGGGCGAAGTCCGCCGGCATCGCCGCGCTGGTCTACCTGGTGCGGGAACGTGGGGTCGTCGTCTGGATGACCTGCGGCGGCTCGCAGTGCACCGAGCCGGGCATGCTCACCAAGCTGGCGAAGCTGGTCGAATCTCGCCTGCCCGAGCTGCCCGCCGAGGGGGCGCGCCCGGCGGCCGTCCCGCCGCCCGCGCCTGAGGAGACGCCATGAAGATGACCCGCTGGGGGATAGCGGCGATGCTGGCGCTGGCAGCGACGGCGCCGTCGTCGATCGCCCGTGCTTACGATCCCGCCACGACGCACGCCGGGTTGACCGAACGCGCGGCGCTCGCGTCCGATCTGCACCGCGTGCTGTCGCACGCGCTGTCGCGCCCGCTGGGGCTGTTCGAACCGGTGGGGCTGTCGCTGGCCGAGCTGCCGACGGCCGATGCGCAGTCGCTGGAGGCGCGCCTCGCGACGCTGGATCCGTCGGGTGGCGCCGCGGCGGGTCCGGACGGCGTCGCGCCCGCGCTGGCCTGGATCATCGCCGGTTCGATCATCGCCACCACCCCAGCCGAGCGCGGGCAGGATTTCTTCTACGACCCGAGCCGCGGGTCCGGACTGTCCCAGTCGGGCAGCGTGGCGTCGGTCGGAAACACGCTGGGGTTGCTGTTCGACGCGGGCGGCGGGTTCCGGCCGCTGTTCACGGGCACGCAGTTCAACATGACGGGCCGCCCGTCGACGGAGTGGCTGCGCGCGCCCGAGAACGACGTCGGGCTGGACGCGTTTTACGCGACGCTGGAGGCCGCCGTGGCTGGCGATCGGCCCGTCGTGCGGGCGACCTCGCTGGCGCGTGCCTTGATGGCCCTGGGCGGGGTGCTGACGATCCTGGAGGACGCCGGCGAGCCGGCCCACGTGCGCAACGACTTCCGGCGCACGTACCTCGCGTCGCCCGGTGTCAGCCCGTTCGATCGCGGCTCGCGGTTCGAACAGTACGTCGCCGAGACTTACGGCCGGATGGGGCTGCCCGCCGCGGGGACACCGGTTCACCGTCCGACGGTGATGGCCTACATCACGGCCGCGGACAAACAGGGGCTGGCGGATCGGACGCAGAGCCGCTTCTTCTCCGACGGGTCATTGCCCGAGGATGCGATCGTCGATCGCGGCGCGACCGCGGCCGAGGTGATGGCCGACGCGCGCGGCTCGTTGCCCTACGCCTACCCGCAGCTGCCGCGCCTCGAATTGAAGGTGATGGGCCGGAGGCACTACGCGTACGCCAAGAGCAAGCGCCGCCTGCTCGCCTACGAGCGCGTGCCGGGTCGGGTGCGGTTCTTTCTCGACGACGCGGTCTACGCCGACACCGCGCGCGTGCTGTTGCCCGAGATCGCCGGTTACGGCGCGGGCCTCATCAATCACCTTTTTCGCGCCGAGATTCGCGTCGAGATCACCGGCGGCGTCGCGCAAGTGACGCTGGCCGGGGCGCAGGGCGCCGTTCGCAAGGGTCAGATCCGCGTGTTCGCGGAGGACGGCAGCGGCGCGCGGCGACCGGCCGCGACGCTGCCTCCTGGATCGGAGCCGGCCCGCCTGGCGGTCCCGGCGGGGACGCGCAAGATCGCCGCCGTGCTCCGCGGCGAGGACGACGCCGGCGAGTTCGTCGCCGTCGGCGAAGCTTCCGTCAGGTAAAGGTCAGATCAGCTCCCCTCGCCCCGCGAAGCGGGGAGAGGGGTCAGGGTGAGGGGCCCTCTCAGTGCGGCAACACCGGCAGCCGCCGGGGCACCGGCGTTCCCGGCGCGACGGCCTCGAGCAGCGCGACCGCTTCCGCGCGCGCGTCATCGTCGGATTCTCCGGCGGCCTCCGCCGCAGATCGGAGCAGGTGCTCGACGAGCTGCGGATCTTTCGCGCGCGCCTCCGCCCGCAGCGTCTCGACCGCGGCGTCGTCGCTCGACGCGACCGCCGCGCGCGCGGCCCACGCCAGCAGGCGTGCCGACGTGGACGCATCGACGGCGGCCGTGGCCGCGCGACGGAACGCGGGCAGCGCCGCCGCCGGCTTGGCGAGGGCGAGCGCCGTCCGCCCGAGATCGAACCACGGCCAGGGATTGTCGGCGTAAAGGTCGGTCGCCGCGCGGAAGGCGGCCAGCGCGGCCTCGCGTCGGCCGAGGCGCGCCAGCGCCAGCCCGCGCGCGTGCTCGGCGTCGGCCGCGCCCGGATCCAGCTTCAGCGCGCGCTCCGCCTGGCGCAGCGCGATGGTCGGGACGACCTCCTGGCCCGCGGGGTCGAAGACGTCCGGCGCGTACTCGCCGTCGGGACCGAACAGGATCTGTTCCCGCGCCACCGTCGCGTCCAGCCAGCGCGTGAACGACGAGCCCGCCAGCGCCCGCTCCTCGGCGCCCGGGTCGTACCGCAGCACGCGTCCGGCGCCATCCAGCGCGAAGCGATCGCCCGCCAGCGCCTCCGCGAACACGATCTCGTCGGCGCGTTCCGGAGCCAGCGCGCCGAGCACCCAGGGCGCGCCCGCGCCCACACCCGCGATCAGCACGCTCTCGTGAAACAGATCCGCGCCGTCGAACGAACGGAGAAACGAGGCGTATTCCTCGGGCAGCGGCCGGCCGAGCGCCGTCGAGGCGCGCGCGACGTCGTCGGGCGGCGCCCCTGGCTGCGCGCGGATCAGGCCGGCCGGAAGGCGCGCGATGGCGGAGCGGAAGCGATCGAAGAACGCCGCCTCTCCCGCGGACGCGCGCTTCCGCCGGGCCAACGTCGTGTCCGTCTACTTGCCGACGATCGCGGACGGCAACGGGCTTCCCGCGGCGGCGACCGCCGCGCCCAGCCGCGCCGACACGCCGCGGCCCTGCAGCCGGCCGCTCGCCAGGTCGCGCTTCGATCCGTCGCCGTACATCGACAACGCGACATCCAGCGCCAGCTCGGCGCCCGCGGCGCGCAGCTCGCCAATCTCGATGATGCGCGCGCCGCCGTCCGCCGCGACCGCGTGGACGTAGAGATCGAAGGCGCTGGCGACCAGCGCGGGCGCCGTCGTGCTCGCGCCCAGCCCGACCGCAGCCAGCGCGCCCAGGCGGGTGACGCCCTCGCTGGCCGTCCGTCCCGGGATCGCCAGCAGGATCCCGTTCTGCCCGCGCGTCGACGTCAGCACCAGCTCGGCCGCTTCGGGTCCGGACAGCTCGCCCACGACCAGGTGATCCGGGCGCAGCGCCGCGGCCACGCGCAGCATTCCCGTCGCGTCGGCCGCCGGCGCGAGATCGATCCAGCCGCTCCGCGCGCGTGCGGCCGCGCCGATCGCGACCACCCGCCGATCGGCCGGAATCTCGCGCGCGAACGCGGCGAGGACCGACGGCAGCGCCGCGACGTCGCCGGTCACCACGACGTTCCGGCGCGTCGCGACCAGCGCGTCGAGCAGCGCCTGCACGTCCTTGTTGCCGCCCGGAACCAGGTCGACCAGCACCCGCTCGGGCAGAACGGTGCGCCGGATCGAGGCGACGACGCCGGCCGGCGCGGCAGGCGGGAACGCCGCCGAGATGCGCGTGCCGTCGGGCAGCCGCACATCGACGACGGGGTTGTCGGGCGGCGGCGGCGGGTAGGCGTTGTTCGAGTAGCGCCAGAGCACGTCCGCCACCGCGTTGGAATCGCCGAGGCTGGCATCGTGAAGCGCCAGGCCCGACCCACGGTCGACCAGGGCCGCGTCCGGCGCGGTGATCAGGATCTGCGTCACCGCGGGATCGGCGAGCAGCGCTTCCAGCTCGGGCGCGCCGCCGCCGGTGGAGATGTCGGCGGCGGCCGATGCGACCGGCCCCGTCATCCCGCCGAACGAGGGCGCCTGCGCGACCACAGCGCCGCCGCCCGCGCCCGGACGATTGCCGGTCGGGATACGCCGCGACAGCGCCTCGCCGTCCTCATCGCCCGTGTGGCGGCGCGAATTCTGAAACAACCCGACGTTTCCCGTGTCCTCGCTGGGCGCGTCGGTCGGCGCAGAGGGGAATGCGTCGTCGTCGTCGAGGTCGAGCGACCGGCTCGCCATCGGCGTCGGCTTGCGCGGCGGCGGGGGTGGGGGAGGCGGCGGGGGGATCGCGCGCCCCGCGCGTGGCGGTCGGGCGGCCAACTCGTCGTCCTCTTCCTCGCCTCCGGACGACGTCTCCTCGTCGTCGGGAAGCCGGGAGGCGCTGGACCCGCCGCGCGCCGGTGGTGGGGGCGGCGGCGGAACCGGCAGCCGGCGGGCGGCGCTGGTGGTGCTGGCGGGGCTGTGCAACGCACCCGCGTCCAGGCTGCCGCCCGGCCCGTCGATGCCGATCAGGAAGTCGCCGACGTAGATCCGGTCGGACGGTGCGACCGCGGTCGGCCCGGTGATCTTGCGGCCGTTGACGAAGGTGCCGTTGGTGCTCTTGAGGTCGGCGATCTCCATTCCGCCGTCGCGCTTCGTCAGCCTGGTGTGCCGCTTCGAGATGTTCCCTTTCGCGAGCACGATGTCGTTGCCGGAGACGCGTCCGATCGTGATTTCGTCCTTGTCGAAGGTGAGCACCCTGGGCTCACCCCCCTTTTCCGTCAGCGTGAGCTTGATCATCGACCCTCTCTGCGGTCAGCCATGAATCGTCTTACGGATCGCAACGTTAAATCTTGGGTGTCTGGTTGGGGCGCAGTATACAGGCAACGAGGAGGAGACATGAAAGGCTCGCTTTTCGCAACTTCACTGTTGGCGGCAGCGACGGTCCTCGGGGCGGCGATGCCGGCCCACGCCGCCGCCGAGCCCAAGTTCTACTTCCAGATCAAAGAGGTCACCGCGGCTCCGGGCGTCGATGCCGCGGTCAAGACCGCGGCCGTCGATGCGCTGAAGGCCGAGCTGGCCAGCCGGCCCGAATGGGCGTCGGACGTCGGCGTGCCTTCAAGCGCTTCGGGTCCGGACCGCGCGGCGCTCGCCGCCGAGTTGACCAAGCGCAAGCTTCGGGGGTTCGACGTCACCGTGCGGCTCGAAACCTTCAAGCAAGAGATGAAGGATCCGCGGCCCGGCGGCCGGCTCAAGCAGCTGGCGGTCAACGTGAAGCTGGTCATCATCGGCGCCACGATCCCGGACGAGAAGATGGCGTTCGAGGGTAACGGCGAGGCGCTGGTGGAGGCGGAGGTGGCGGAAAAGCGCATGGCGGCCGACAGCGCCAACGCATCCAAGGCGGCGCTCAAGAGCGCGATCAAGCAGGCGGTCGACGAGGCAGTGGTCAAGCTGGGCGCGAACCCGGCGGCGGCGCCGGGCGGCGGCAAGAAGCCGGCCAAGAAGAAAAAGGCCTGATCCCAGCCGTTGCCGCGCCGGGCGGGCAGCGACTGGGCTTTCCCGACGCCGCTGGTTTTGCTAGCGTGGGATCGCCCCCATGCAGCCGATCGAGATTGGCTTGTTCGGTGCCGTCATCGCATTGGCGGCCGGTCTGATCGGATACATCCTCTGGCCCTTCGCGCGCGCCCGTCGGGCGGCACGGGTCGGCGGCGCGCATCGGCGGG
>DATFXS010000849.1:0-5364 GCA_035315605.1 Polyangia bacterium | reverse complement strand
TTTGCCTTCGCAATGAGCTTCTCGGATACGAATTCCCCGTTCCACTGGTGAAGCTGGGCCCAGGCAAAGGCCATCAAGATCTCTTCCCGCTTGCGAAGCCATCCTTCTCGCAACACCGTCGTGAAGGTCGAGTTTTCATTGAGGCCGGAATTTCGGTAGAGGAACGCCGAGGTGGTGAAGGCGGCCTGGGCGTCGTCGCGCTCGTCGACCAGCAGAAATGCCTCGGCCAGACCGAACCAGACGAGCGGATCCTTCCCATTGCCGTAGATGATGGTGCGCCGGAGCGTATCGGTGCCGGCTTCAATCACATCATGATCGCGACATTCGGCCTCGGCGATGCCCTCGTAGGCTCCCGGCGAATCGAGTCGTTGCTTACAAAGCTCCTGCGTTCGAACGATGCTGGGCACGATGCTGTGGAGGTCTTCGCACGCGCCTTGACCGAGCGGGAGGGGTGGAAGGTCGCTCATTCGCTGCGACTCGAAGTCACCGTCGGTCCACCTGAGTTTCTCGTCCCATGAGTCGAACGCGGTCTGACACTCTTCCTTGTGCGGTCCACTCAGACTGCTCGGCAGCCGACGCAGCTCCAGATCGAGCACCTGTTCCTCGGAGCCCCTTGCGGCGCTCAGGACGCCGTCGAGGGTCGGCCGCGGCTGCGAGGTTGCCGGTTCATGCTCTTGTGTGGGCTCGTCGTGCGTCGTCTCCGTCGCGTATCTGGTCGTGTCTCGGTGGTGATGCGACGACGAACACCAGGTCGGGATCAGGGGAGCCAAGAAAGCGACGACCAGGCCGATGAGGCAGCCCATGGAGCTCCCCGACTTGGGTGCGAACGAGGGCGTTGACTGCTGGGACCAGCCGGCGGGCGGAGGTTGGGGCAATTGAACGGGCGCCCCTTGCCATCGCACGACATACGCCGACGGGGCGGGGTGCGGCGCGGTGCGTACCGGGATCGCCCGCGCCTGCGGCCGCACCACCGAGGAGGCGCGATTCAGCAACGACGCGCGCGCGCAGGCCGCGCAGGGGAGGCCGGCGAAGTGCTGGTGGTGGGGGTTGGTCCGGCAAGGGACCAGCAGTCCCGTCGAGCGCCGGCCGTAGGCGCGCATCCGGCTGACCCAATCGTCCGCGCTCGGGCGCGCCATGCCGACCGCGCCGAACGCGCGATCGAACAGCAGGCGCAGATCCACCGGCATCGCCATGTGGCCGCTGGCCGGGTTGGGCGCCATGTCGGGATTGCGCCGCACGCCGTAGGCGTAACAATGGTGGGCGATCCGGCCGGGGATGTCGGTCGGGACGCGCTCGGACGACGGCCGTCCCGTGAAGGGGTGGATGCCGAAGTTCAGCAGCTGAAAGATGACGACGGCGAGGGCGAAGCGATCCTGGGCCTCCTCGTTGCTCGCCTGGTCGCCGCCGGCGAGCCCATACTTCTGAAATTCGGGCGCCAGGTATTCGGGTGTGAATTGCGTGGCGGGAAAGCGCTCGCCGGCCCCCTTGATGCTGAAGCCGTCGCAGTCGAGCATGGCGATGTGCAACGACCGCCGATAGAACCTCAGGTTCACCGGCTTGAGATCGATCACGTAGTGCCCCTGGCGGTGCACCTCGGCGATCAGTGACGCCAGGTTCGCGGCCAGCGTCACCTTCGCGCCGAGCCCGGTCGGCAGTCCCTGGGCGCGCGCTTGCCGTTCTTGCAGAACGCACTCCAGCTCGATGCTGGTCGCAAAATCGAGCAGCGGCATCGCGAATCCGACGAAGCGCCGCTGGCCGTCGCGCAGCTCGAAGCGCGGCCAGGTGATCTGCACCTCGCGCACGGCGCCCTCCGCGATGTCGGGAAGGTCGGGGACGAGTTTGATCATCGCCTCGACCTTCCGCTCGTAGGTCCCGCGCTCGGCGTTCGGGTGGTAGATCTTCGCGACCAGATCGGGAAGCTCGACGATCCGGTGGATCGATCCGGCGCCGCCGCTCTTGATCGTCTTTTCGAGCGTCAGGGGCCGGCCATCGCCGGTGAAGACCTTGCCGCTACCGTCCTCCGTCATCGCGCGTTCAACGCCAGCGCGCGATCAGCAGGGTCTTGTCGTCGGTCGTGATCGAATCGGTCCGCGGATCTTCCAGGGTGCGGGCCAGCGCCGCGTTCCCCTCCGCCTCGGTGGCCTGATCCAGATAGCGCTGCACTGGATCGATGAACGGGCGGTGCAGCTCCTTGTTTCCCTTCGCGATGGCGAAGGGCGCCGCGCCGTCGGACATCAGCACGACCGTCTCGATCGGCACGTCGTGGACCGCCATTCGAAGATGGGCCTGCCATTCGTTGCCCGTGACGAAATACGTTTCGTTCACGTATTCGCCGTTCTCGGGCAGCGAAACGATGTCGGGCGCGTCGGCGGCGCGCGGCCGCGCCACGGCATAGCCGTCGCCGACGTGAAAGAAGAACAGCCGCGACGGCCAGGCGACGGCGCCGACCAGCGTGGACGCATACGCGGACACGTCGCCGGCGGCGGCCTTGGCGACAGCCTGCAGGGCGTCGCGCGCGCTGGCGATGACCGTCTCCACCACCTTTCGCCATTGTTCCGGGCTGCTGTCAGCCTGAACCAGTTTGCTGCCGAGCTGCGCCGCGATGGCGTGAACCACCGATTCGGAGACCACCCGGGCCCCGACGTGGCTCAGCTCGCAAGAGCCGGCGCCGTCGCAGACCACGGCGATCAGAGTGTCGCCGTCGGTCCGATGGGCGAACGCATCCTGGCAAGGGCGGCCGTCCTCGCGATGCGAAGGTCCGGTCGCCGACGCGGCAAAGACACGCCAGGGCATCGGCGCGCGCCTAGGTCGGCGCGTTCGACCAGTTGTCGGTGGTCGGCAGCTGGATCTGACCACCGGGTCGGGACTGCGACACCACCTTCATGCTCGCGGACAGCCACAAGAACAGCTCGCGGAACTTCAGGCCGGTGAGCCGCTTGACCGCCGCCGCTCCCTTGCCGCTGAATTCGCCGAGCGTGTCCGCGTGGGCCGAATCGCCGACGGCGATCGGGAAAATGGCGACCTTGTTCGCCTTCTCGGCCTGACGGCAGCGATCGGCGGCGGCCTGCCAGTCGTCGGTCGGGACGCCATCGGACATCAAGAAGAGCCAGGGCCGCGTATAGGCGACGCCGGCCTGCTTGAAGCGCGCTTTTTCCTCTTCGATCTTCGCGAGGGCCAGGTCCACGGCCTGTCCGGTGGGCGTGGTGCCGTTGGCGGTCAGCTTCGGCGCCGTGAATTCCATGGCGTCGATCCAGTCGCCTGCGACCTTGGCTTCGTCCTGGCCGCCGAACTCCAGTACCAGCAGGCGCACCCGTTTGGAGGCGATGCTGTCGGCCTTCAGCTCCTGCTCCAGCAGGGCGAGGCCCTGGTTGAGCTGATCGATCGCCGCGCCGTCCATGCTCCCCGAGCAATCGAGGACGAGCGCGAGTGGTGTCCGCTGCTCCGAGTTGTCGATCAGCTGGACGTCGGGAATCGTCTGTGCCGCCATGGGTCTCCTCCGAACGCGACGAAACCCGTTCTATAACATCTAGGGCCGATCGCGCGGAGCAGATCTGGCGGCGAAAATCAGTCCGCCGAGCTCAACCCGGCGGACTGATTGCAGGTTGCTGCACGGCCGCGTTGCGGCGCGGCGCGGTGCGGCTAGTAGCCGCTGTGGCCAGTGGTGCCGGCCGTGTTCGTCGCGGTGGTGCCGGTGTTGCCAGCACAGTTGACCGTGGCGTACGAGCCGGTGGGACGCGGAGCGTTCGTCGTCGTCGTGGTGCCGGCGTCCGCTGTTCCCGTGCCGCCGGTGCCGCCGGTGCCGGTCGTCGCCATGGTGCCGCCGGTGCCGCCGGTGCCGCCGTGTCCGCCGTTCCCGCCGTTCCCGCCGTTCCCGCCGTGGTTAGCCGCCGCCGTCGTGCCGGCGGTGCCGCCAACGGGCGGGCACTGGTTCGCGGTCGTTCCACCCGTCCCTGTGGTCGCGGTGTTGTTGTTGTTGTCGCCGCAACCGACCGCCAGGACGGCTGCACCCATTGCCGTGCCGAGCGCGAGCCGTCGAATCAGCGTTCCCACGGTGTACTTCATTGACTTCATCGGTCCCCCTCCCCCATTCCGCTGTTTCTTCGAAGGTAGAAACAACTTCGGGGAACCGATATTGGGGGACAGCCCGAGATGTGAGTCGTCGGGGGCCGCCCGACCGACGCGCGATAAGAAAATTTCCTTACGTCGCGCGCGTCATTGCCGACAGCGATGTACTTGTCGTTGGCCGATCAACGTGTCGTCGGCGCGACGCCGTTGCTGCCGCTCGAATCTCGCGAGGCTACGGTACTGCGCGTCGAAGCTGAGCCGGCCAGAAGGACGACGACCAGGACAATTTGCTTGTTCACTCCGGGACCTCGCGGGCATCATGAACGGCCCCAGACGCGTTTTTGCTGACCAAGAAGCCGCGACAATCCCCGCGACCCGTCGTCCAGTCTCGAAGGAAGCGAAACCGTCCGCTCGGGCAGTGTCCAGACACCCCACACGAAAGGGACCATCATGCGAATTCTCATGCTCGTGTTTCTGTGGATCGGCGCCGTCGGCGGGATCCTTCTTGGCGGCGGAATCGGAGGATTCACGTTGTTCGGCCCGGACGCGAAGGATCTGAGGGAGTCGGCGGAGGTCATTTCGACGTGGCGCCAGAACGCGAAGAACCTGGACGCGGACGGTGAAAAAGAGCTCGCCGGCCTGGAGTCCAAGCTCCTGATTGCACACACGTACTCTTATGGCGGGATCGCGATCGCCGTCGTCTCGCTGGCGCTCCTGATCACTGTTCTCGCGAAGAAGAGCGCCGCCGTCCCCGTGTTGGCCGGGATCGGCCTTCTCGTGGCGATCGCGCTCGTCGTGATTGTACCCAGCACCAAAGAGAAGAAGGGGATCCTCGCGCTGTCGGTTCCGATGGCCACCGCCGCGCTCTGCGGCTTCGGCGCGGACCGCGCGCGCGCGAAGGCAGCGGCGCTACCAGGCTGAAATCGCGGCGGCCAATGTTGCGTTCACCGACGATCGTTTGTCTGTTCCTGCTTTCGTTCGCGGGCCCGGTCCTTTCGACGGGCTGCGGGGGCGATAGCGCGGCAAACACCGGTCGCGGAGGCGCATCCGGCCATTCCGGCGCGGGCGGCGCGGCGGGGAAGGGCGGTTCTTCCGGGACCGGCGGCGCGTCGGGAACCGGCGGTTCGACCGGTGGCGCGTCGGGAACGGGTGGTTCAACCGGTGGCGCGTCGGGGACCGGTGGTGCGACCGGCGGCGCATCGGGAACCGGCGGCGCGGGTGGCGCTGCCGGCACCGGCGGTTCGACCGGTGGCGCATCGGGAACCGGCGGCGCATCGGGAACCGGCGGCGCAACCGGCG
>DATFXS010000848.1:0-2188 GCA_035315605.1 Polyangia bacterium | reverse complement strand
CACGTGGCGAGCACTGCGCCAGCCAGCCGCGCCATCGAACCGCCGTTCATCGACTTCAGTATAGGAGCCACTTTTTCCGGTTTCACGGTAATCTGACAACGTGCGAAGGGTTGACCAGTCGGGGGCTTCGACGTCGGGGATCATCGCCCTGTCGGCCGACGACAGCGGCGCGATCTCCGCGTCCGTGCTCGCGTCGCCCGAGCTCGCCGAGATTCGCGCCGCCGCGCGCCGCGACGAGGAAGAGGAATCGCTGATCGCGCGCTGCCTGGAGGGCGACGTCGAGGCGTTCCGGCCGCTGGTCCAGCGCTACCAGCGGCTCGCGTTCTCGGTCGCGCTGCGCATGCTCGGCAGCCGCGCCGACGCCGAGGACATCGCGCAGCAGGCGTTCGTCGACGCGTTCAACGCGCTCGAGCGGTTCGACGGCGAAGGCCGCCACCACGCGTTCTCGACCTGGCTGCTCCGGATCGCCGTCAACCGGTCGAAGGACATCCTGAAGTCGAAGCGCCGCACCGAGCAGCCGCTGGAGCACGACGTCGGCGGCGGCGAGGCGGCGTTCGCCTACGATCCGTCGACGCCGGAGGCGAACGCGGCCGGCGACGAGCGGCGGGCGCGGCTGGAGGCGGCGCTGCTGCGGCTGCCGACCAAGTACCGCGAGGTGCTGGTGCTGAAGGACGCCGAGGAGCTGTCGTACGAAGAGATCCGCGGCATCCTGCAGCTGCCGATCACGACCCTGAAGATCCGCGTCGTGCGGGCGCGCGCGATGCTGCGCGAAATCGTCGAGAGTCAGGGCTTGATGGAATCGGGCCTGAAGCGGCTGCCATGAGCCGCACGTTGCAAAGACACAGCGGCGGCGACGTCGCCGAGCAGCCGATCCAGGAGCTGTCGTCGCTGCGCGACGTGAAGCCGCCGCCCGCACTGGTGGCGCGCGTGATGACGCGCCTGGCGGAGCCGCGCGTGCTGTCGTTCTGGCAGTGGATGCGACGGCCGTTCACGATCGAGATCAGGATTTCGCCGCTGACGCTGCTGGTGATGACGCTGGGTCTGGCCGCGCTGTTCGTCCTGATCGGCGCGACGATGAAGTGACGCCGCCCGGGCGGGCGGGCAGGCCCACGCGGCGGGCGCTGCTCGGGGCCGCGCTGCTGGCGGTGGTCACGGGCAGCAAACGCGCGCGGGGTGCCGCGAACGCGCGCCGCTTCCTCTACCTGCAACCGCTCGGCGACGAGCTGCCCGCCGAGGACGTGGCGCTGGTGAAGGTCGGCCTGGAGTCGCTGATCGGCCTCGGCGTGAAGGTGCTGCCGCGCGCCGGCCTACCCGCGGCCGCGTGGTACCCGCCGCGCCGGCGCTACCGCGCCGAAAAGGTGCTCGACTTCCTGGACCCGCGGCTGCCGGCGGACGGAACGCGCATCCTCGGTCTGACCGGCACGGACATCTCGACGACGAAGGGCAGCGTATATGACTGGGGCGTGCTGGGGCTGGGGCGCATCGACGGCGCGTCCAGCGTCATCTCGCGCTTTCGCTGCGCGATGAAGTCGCGCGGCGCCGCGCACGCGCGCGAGCGGCTGGCCAAGGTCGCGGTGCACGAGACCGGCCACACTCTCGGCCTCGAGCACTGCCCCAACCGCGGCTGTCTGATGGAGGACGCCGAGGGCCGCGTCGCCACCTGCGATCGCGAGTACGACTTCTGCGCGCGCTGCCGGAAGCTGCTCGCCGACGCGGGCCGCCCGCTGCCGGCCGCGCCGAAGATCCCCTGGCCGCGCCCGGGCTGAATCGAGCCACGCGTCTCGCGATCCGCGGCCATTCATTAATGTTGTTGTCGGAATGACGTTAGGATGCGCGCGATGAGGCATTCGTCGGGGTTCGGCGGTCTGGCGCTGCTCGCGGCGCTGGCCTGGGCCGGGTGCGGAGGCTCGGGCACCGGTGGGCCCGGCGGCTCCAGCGGATTGGGCCGCGGCGGCACGACGGGCAGCGCGGGAACGACCGGCGCGGCCGGCACGACCGGCGCAGCGGGGACCAGCGCGGGCGGTGGCGCGGGAACGACGGGCGCCGCGGGCGCTGGCGGCGGCGCGGGAGCGACAGGCACGGGCGGCGCCGCCGGACGCGGTGGCGCGAGTGGAACGGGCGGCAGCGCGGGAAGCGGCGGCGCGGGCGGCAGCGCGGGAAGCGGCGGCGCGGCCGGAGCGACCGGACG
>DATFXS010000847.1:0-2830 GCA_035315605.1 Polyangia bacterium | reverse complement strand
CACGCGCCACGAGAACGGGCTCCCACTCGCCCAGAACACCTCGATCGCCATGGCGGTCGAGTATAGGCGCCGTCGGCGGCGGGGGCTAAGCCCGTCCGCGCTTTTCCATGTGCTCGCGGATGATCGCCTCCGCCAGCTCGGGCACCACCTCCCACACCACCTGCTCGATGATCTCGCGCGACAGCTTGGCGATCGCCTCGTATTCCGGCCCCTTCGCGGAGATGGCGGCCAGCTTCTGCTCGACCGACGCCGCCACCGAAGCGTGCGCTGCGGGGCTGATCGACGGGCGCGCCGGAGGCGGCGGCGTCGCGATGCGCTGCCGGGGCGGCGGCGTGGCGATGCGGGCCCGGGCGTCCATCGGCGCGGCGGCGCCAGTCGCGTGGCGCGGCGGCGGCGCGGGCGGCGGAGCCGACCCGACGGCCGGCATGCTCGGGATGCTCGGGCGCATGACGCCCGGAATGGGAATGTTCGCGGCCGGCACGCCCATCAGCGTCCGACCGATCGGCTGAGCCATCGGCCGCGGCGGCGCGCCCGTGGGAACGGGCCCGGTCGGCCGGGCCGGAACGGTGCCGGGGCGGGCCGGCGGCATCGCCCCCGGTCTCATGCCCGGGATCAGCGACGGGCGCATGCCGGGCGACGATCCAGCCGACGCGGGCGGATGCGGATGAGCCGCCGGCGGAGGCGCCGGCGGGGGCGCGTGGGCGGCCGGAGCCGCAGGCATCGCCGGCATGGACGGGCTCGAGATACGTCCCCCCGACGACGGGGCCGGGGCGGGCGCCGCCGTCGCGGCGCGCGGGATCGTCGGGATGCTGTCACGCCCCGTGTCGATGCTGATCTCGCCGTACTCGTCGTCGTCGATCGCCGCCGTCGGCAGCGACGCGGCCGACCGGTGCGCGGGCGCGGGCGCCGCCGGAGCGGCCGCCGGCTGAGGCCCCGCCGCCGCGCCAGCGCCCCGGCGCAGGATGTCGCGAACGCGGTCCATCATCGCGTTCGTCTCCCACGGCTTGGTGAGCTGGCCGTCCGCGCCAGCCTTCTGACCGCGGGCGTCGTCGTAGGGCTGCTGGGTGGAAGCCAGGATCAGGACCGGCACCGCCCGCAGGGTCGGATCGGCCTTGATCGAGGCGCACAGGTCGTACCCCGACCGCCCCGGCATCACACCGTCGGCGATGACGAGATCGGGATGCGTCCGCTGGGCCAGCGACAGGCCCTCGTCCGCGGTCCGGGCCCCGGAGACGGTGACGTCGTCCGCGCCCGCGAACGTCATGGCGAAAGCTTTCTGGATCGTCACGCTGTCGTCGGCGATCAAGATGCGTTTGGCCATCGAACGACAGAATTATCATCATCGCCCTAGGGGGTCAATTCCAGGCCGGATCCCGGCCTGTCGCCGGCGCCGATCTGGGGCATGATGCGCAGCGCATTGGACCGCATGGAAACCAGCTCTGGGGAAATTCGTCTGGTCGTCAACGCCGATGACTTCGGGATGTCGGCCGCGATCTCGCGCGGCATCGTGCGGGCGCACCGGGAGGGGATCGTCACCAGCGCGTCGCTGCTGGGCAACTGCGCCGACCTGGAGGCGGCGCGCGCGCTGCTGTCCGAGGCGCCCGGTCTGGGCGTCGGCGTGCACCTGGCGCTGGTCGAGGGCGGCCCGGTGGCGGACCCCGCCCAGGTGCCGTCGCTGCTGACCCCGGCCGGGCGGTTCATGTCGCGCGGCGCCGAGTTCATCGCCGCCTGGACGAAGCGAAAGATCGACGCGGGCGACGTCGAGCGCGAGTTCGAGGCCCAGGTCCAGCGCATCCGCGCGGCCGGCATCAAGATCGACCACCTGGACACGCACCACCACGTCGGCTTCCTGCCGGTGGTGGGCCGAACGGTCGAGGCGATCGCGCGGCGGTACGACATCGGCGCCATCCGCAGCGAGATCGAATCGCCGACGCTGTCGTGGGTGACCGACCCGCGGCGCGGGCTCAAGGCGGGCGTCCTGACCGGCCTCAACTGGCTGACGCGGCGGCAGCTGGGCGTCCGGCGTCACAGCGCGCAGAGCTGGGGCTACGTCGAGTCGGGGCGCCTCGACGAGATCCGCGTCCTCGAGATCATCGGGCGCCTCGGGCCAGGCACGCACGAGCTGATCTGCCATCCGGGCGAAGAGCAGTCGCCCGGGTACGACCACACCGGCGAGCTGGCCGCGCTGCTCTCGTCCAAGGTGCGTCGCGCGCTCGGGCAGCGCGGCATCCGCCTGTGCCGCTGGGGGGATCTGTTTTGAGCGACGCGCGCGAGCCGGGCGGGCCGACCGACGGGGCCGCCGCCGCGCCCGAGCCGTACGTGCCGCCGCAGACGACGCTCGCCGAGCTCTCGCCAAAAGCGATCGCGCTCGGGATGGTGTTCGGCGTCATCTTCGGCGCGGCGACCGTCTACCTGGCGCTGAAGGCCGGCCTGACCGTGTCCGCGTCGATCCCGATCTCGGTGCTGGCGATCTCCGTGTTCAAGAAGCTCGGCTCGTCGACGATCCTCGAGAACAACATCGTCCAGACGATCGGGTCGGCCGGCGAATCGATCGCCGCCGGCGTGGTGTTCACCCTCCCCGGCTTCCTGTTCCTCGGTTCGAACGCGGGCGGTCCCGGCGTCGGCGAGCCGTACTTCTCGTACTGGACGATCCTGACCCTGGCCATGGTCGGCGGCGTGCTGGGCGTCCTGATGATGATCCCGCTGCGGCGGTCGTTGATCGTTCACGAGCACGCCAACCTCCCCTACCCCGAAGGAACGGCCTGCGCGTCCGTGCTGATCGCCGGCGAGAAGGGCGGCAACCTCGCGCGCACCGCGTACATGGGCCTGG
>DATFXS010000846.1:0-11437 GCA_035315605.1 Polyangia bacterium | reverse complement strand
GACGGTGAAGCCGCCGATCGGGCTGGTGGTGCGAAAGCTGTTCAACCCGAACACCCAGTCGTCCTGGTTCAAGAGCGTCGTCGCCATCATCAATCAGATCAGCCTGCTGACCGTCGTGCTGACCGGCGCGGCCGTCATCCGCGAGCGGGAGCACGGCACGCTCGAGCACCTGCTGGTGATGCCCCTGACCGCCTTCGAGATCGCGATGGCGAAGGTCTGGGCCAACGCCCTGGTGATCCTGATTGCGACCGCGGCCTCGCTGTTTCTCGTCGTGCAGGCGGTCCTCAAGGTGCCGTTCGCGGGCTCGGTCTTCCTCTGGTTCGTCGGGGTCTCGCTCTACCTCTTCTTCGCGACCGCGCTGGGGATCTTCCTCGGGACGATCTCGCGGTCGATGGCCCAGTTCGCGCTGCTGATCATCCTGGTGATCGTCGTCTTGATGCTGCTGTCGGGCGGCAGCACGCCGGTCGAGAGCCAGCCGAAGTGGCTGCAGTACATGACCTACCTCCTGCCCTCGCGACACTTCGTCAGCTTCTCGCAGGTGATCATCTACCGGGGCGGCGGGCTGCGCGCGGTCTGGGTCCAGTTCACGATGGTGAGCGCCGTCGGCCTCGCCTTCTTCGTTTACAGCCTGTCGGCGTTCCGCAAATCGATCGCCGTGAGCAAGTAGAGGCGCCCCTCTCCCTAACCCTCTCCCCGCGAGCGGGGAGAGGGAATCTGATCCGTCAGGGGGCGGGCGCCGGGTTGGTCGCGACGCTGATCTGCGTCCAGTCGCGCCGCTGCGACGTCGCCTCGATGATCTGCGCGGTGACGATCAGGGCGAGGTGCGAGAACGCCTGGGGGAAGTTGCCGATCTGGCGCTGGAGCCGCGGCTCGTATTCCTCCGCGAGCAGGCCGAGGTGATTGCGCAGCGACAAGAGGCGCTCGAACAGCGCCTCGGCGTCACCCAGTCGCCCGCCGAGCGCATAGTTGTCCGCCAGCCAGAAGCTGCACGCGAGGAACGCCCCCTCCGAGCCGGGCAGCCCGTCGGCGCCGGCCTCGGTCGCGTAGCGCAGCACGAAGCCGTCACGCACCAGCTTCTTCTCGATCGCCGCCACCGTCCCCTGCACGCGCGGATCGCTGCCGGGCAGGAACCCGAAGTGCGGAATCACGAGCACGCTCGCGTCGAGGTCCGCGCTGCCGTACGACTGGGTGAACGCGCCGACGCGCGGGTTGAAACCGCGCTCGCAGACCTCGGCGTGGATCCGTTCCGCCAGCGCGGAGAGGTGCGGCAACATCTTGGCGCCCTCGTCGCCGCCGGCTCCCTGCTCGCGGATCGCCCGGACCGTTCGATCGACGGCGACCCAGGCCATCACCTTCGAATGGGTGAAGTGGCGCCGCCCGCCGCGTACCTCCCAGATGCCGTCATCGGGTCGCTGCCAGGCGTCCTCCATGAACGCCATCAATTCCTTGGTCGCCTTCCACCCCTCCATCGTCCCCGGCAGCCCCATTCTCCGCGCCGCGTAGATGGCCGACAGAGCTTCGCCGTAGACGTCGAGCTGGAACTGGCCCGAGGCGGCGTTGCCGACCCGCACCGGCTTCGATCCCTCGTAGCCGGGCAGCCAGGGCAGATCGAACTCCGTGAGACGCCGGAAGCCGTCGATGCCGTACATGATCTGCAGGTCGGCCGGATCGCCCGCGGTGGCGCGAATCAGCCAGTCGCGGAACGCCCGCGCCTCGTCGACGTAGCCGCCGATCATGAACGCGTCCAGCGTCAGGCTGGCGTCGCGCAGCCAGCAGAAGCGGTAGTCCCAGTTGCGCACCCCGCCGATCTCCTCGGGCAGCGAGGTGGTCGGGGCCGCGACGATGCCGCCGGTCGGCGCATACGTGAGCGCCTTCAGCGTCAGCAGCGAGCGCACGACGGCGTCGCGCCACCGTCCCTGGTACGTGCAGCGGCCTGCCCACATGCGCCAGTACGATTCGGTCGACGCGAGCGCCTGCTCGGCGTCGACCGGCGCGGGCGGCTGATCGTGCGCCGGGAACCAGGCGAGCTCCATCGGGATGCGATCGCCCTTGCGGACCTGCAGCAGCGCCGACACCCGCCGACCCTGCTGCGCCAGCGCCAGCGGCCCGCGCAGGATCAGCGCGTCGGGCCCGGCCAGGAAGCGCGTCCCGTCGCGCGTCATCTCGATCAGCGGCGCGTCGGCGCCGTAGCCGAAGCGGACGTCGAGCAGCATCTCGATCGGCACCTCACCGTCGACGCCCTCGACGATCCGGACGATGTCGCAGCGGCCGCCCATCGGCATGAAGTCGATGATCCGCACGACGCCGCCGTCGCAGAGCAGCTCGGTCTCCAGCACCATCGTGTCGCCGCGATAGCGCTGGCGCGTCTCGCGCAGCCTGACCGTGGGGCGCAGCGCCCAGCGGCCGTGCTCGTCGTAGCCGACCAGCGCAGCGAAGCACGCGTCCGAATCGAAGCGCGGCGCGCACAGCCAGTCGATCGATCCCGTGCGCGACACCAGGGCGCAGCTCAGGGTGTCCCCGATCAGCCCATAGTCCTCGATCTTCGACGCCATGGGCTCTTCCTGGTGTCAGCCCCCCGCGAAAAAAGTGAGCCGATTTCTGATTTCGCGTATCGCGATCGCCACGCGGCGCGCCACCGAAAGTTCTTCCCTGGCTGCGGTCTGGGGTTACTCTACGCGGATGCTCCGGCCCCCCCGCTTTCCGGGCCTGACGATCGCGGTTGTCCTGGCGGCGTTCGTCCTCGCGCCGTCCGCGGCGAACGCCCGCAGCGCACACCACCATTCGGCGCACGCCGCCAAGAAGGCGTCGCACTCGAAGATCGTCGCCAACCAGGAGGGGAAGATCGCGGTGTTCCCGGTCCTGTATGACGATGAAGAAGGCTTCTCCGCGCAGATCGTGCGCATCCTGAAAGCTCACGGCCTGGAGGTGGCGACCGACGTCAAGCGCGTCGACACGTCCGAACAGTTCCGCGAGCTCTCGAGCGCCCTCGGCTTCGCCGGCTACATCGACGCCGAGTACACCGAGCACGCCGCTGCAAAGTCACGCGTGACGATCCAGGTGCGCAGCGGCTGGACAGGCCGAAAGCTCGCCGTCGTGACGTTCAAGGAGACGAAGCTGCACCTGCGCGCCGAGGTCGAAGACAACCTCTGGACCAGGATCGGCCCCGCCATCGCGCGCGCCTGCGCCGACGCGTCGAAGCCGCGCAAGCGCGATCGCGACCCGATGATGATCGAAGCGGGCACGCCGCTCGCCGACAAGTAGCGCGCGCGCCCCCGCGACGCCGTTTTTCGCTGTCGTCATGCACGCTAACGAACAAGCGGCTTGACAAGCGAGGTCGGAATCTCATACTGGCCGGGCAATGCGGTTCCTTTCGTGCATGTCGTCATCGTCGTCGAGCGACGCGCCGTCATCGGCGCTGTCGTCGTCGCCGTCGTGCGCGCGCGAGAGGACCGGATGATTCGCTAAACAGACAGAGTCATTCGCAAACAAAGCCCTCTCGAGCGCGCGTTCGAGGGGGCTTTTTGCATTTGGGGTCGTTGCAATCGGATTTGGGCCGGCTCGGCCCAAGAACAAAGGAGAAAACAAAGGAGAAGACCATGAGCAAGCTGCATGTGAACGTCGGAACCATCGGACACGTCGACCACGGAAAGACCACCCTGACGGCGGCCATCACCAAGGTGATGGCAGGCCTGCATGGCGGCCGCGCCCTCGACTGCGCGCAGATCGACAGCGCGCCGGAGGAGCGCATCCGCGGCATCACCATCAACCTCGCGCACGTCGAGTACGAGTCCGCTACGCGGCACTACGCGCACATCGACTGTCCGGGACACGCCGACTTCGTGAAGAACATGATCGCCGGCGCGTCCCAGATGGACGGCGCGATTCTGCTCGTCGACGGGTCGCAGGGCCCGCAGCTGCAGACGCGCGAGCACGCGTTGCTCGCGCGCCAGGTCGGCATCGAGCACGTCGTCGTGTTCGTCAACAAGACGGACGTCGCCGACCGCGAGCTGCTGGATCTGGTCGTGCTGGAGACGCAAGATCTGTTGGCGGCGCAGGGCTACGGCTCTGTTCCCGTCGTGATGGGATCTGCCTTGCGGGCGCTGGAGGCGGCGGATCGGGGCGACGTCGGCGGGCCGGAGACGGAGTGCATCCGCGCTCTCGTCGACGCGCTCGACCGACACATCCCCGATCCGGTGCGTGACTTCGACGGTCCGTTCCTGATGCCGATCGAAGATGTGCACAGCATCGAGGGGCGCGGCACCGTCGTGACGGGCCGCGTTCAGCGGGGCGTTCTGCCCGTCGGCGCCAGCGTCGAGGTGGTGGGGCTGGCCGGCGACGGCGATCGCCCGCGCACGGTGGTGGTGACGGGAATCCAGAGCTTCCACCGCAACGTCCCCGAGGCGCGCGCAGGCGCCAGCGTCGGCCTGCTGCTTCGCGGGGTCAAGCGCGAGGAGGTCGTCCGCGGTCAGGTCGTCACGGTTCCGGGCGTCGTGCAGCCGCACCAGCGCGGCGAGGCGGAGCTCTACGTGCTGACCGCGGCCGAGGGCGGACGTCACACCCCGTTCGCGACCGGTTACACGCCGCAGTTCTTCTTCGGCGCGACCGACGTGACCGGAACCGTGACGGTCGCGAACGATGCCATCGTCGAGCCCGGCGCGCACGCGCGGATCGGCTTCCTGCTCGGCCGCCCGACCGGGATCGAGCCGGGGATGCGGTTCGCCCTCCGCGAAGGCGGCCGGACGATCGGCGCCGGCATCGTGACGGTGGTCGGATGAAACGAGGGGGCCCGCCTCTTAGGAGGCGGGCCCGGTTCGCGGCCACGAAACAGTGCCCAATCAAGTTGGCACGCCGCCTGCGCGGACGAAATCGTGGCCGAATTCAAGATCGTGATCCGCCTGCTCACATGCCTGGCATTCGGGTCGGGCGCGGCAGCCGTCCTGTTTTCACCTTGTTGATGTACTCGACCAAGCCGTGGGTGATTCGGTCGGCCGGATCGCGCACCAGCGCAGCCTGGCCGACCGACAGGGCCTCCTCCACCGCACCAGCGATGAGCAGGGCCAGGGCCAGGTTCGCCTGCAGGCCGGCGTCCTCGGGGAAGCGCGCGTGGACTTCACGGGCGACACGAACGCCTTCCTCGGCCATGCCGAGGCGCATGCACTGAGCAGCGTACTCGCGCCCGACGTCCGGCTGTCCCGGATTCAGCTCGTAGGCGCGGCGAAGGGGCGGGAGAGCCGCCTCTTCCTCCCCCAGCGCACGCAGGCTCATCCCGAGCGTCCACAGCATAGGCCATTGGTCGGCGACCGTGGCCAGCGCCTCTTCTAAGAGTGCGACGCCCTTCCTGATCGTGCGCTTCTCGAAGAAACTGGGCTTTTCCCTCCGGGTCAAGAAGGGACCGACCAACTCGTTGGCCCGCACGCGAAGCCCCTCCAGGCGCTCCTGCTCAACGGGCGAGAGGGGCGGCTGGGTGCGGCCCGTGTAAACCTTCTGGCCGGTGCGCCTGTCGCGGTAGACCTCGACATTTCCGTCGCGTCCAAGAAACTCGAGGTGCTCCTGCACCTCGTCGTCACTGTGGAAAGCGATCGCGCCGGGCCGCCAGTGGACCGGCACGACCAGCGGCTCGCGTGGGCCGTCCCTCAACCAGACTGCGTCGGTCCCCGCGTAGCGGCCGCATGCGAGCCAGGAGGCATCGGTGGCGTGACGGTGCTGATCCGTCCGGGCCAGAGCGGCCGGCGGAAGTCCCAAGCTAGCTGCAAACTGCTCGCGGTCGCCAGCGTTCATGAACGAGGCTCGGGCCAAGCTCCCGTCCGTGCAGAAGGTGCTATTGCGTACCTTCCGGGCGAAGGCCTCCACGCCGCCCGGCAGGTCGGCGGTGCGGACGACGAGGTCGAAGGCCGTGAGGACCAGCGCCATCTCAGGAATCGGCGAAGACCACCTGGAACTGGCAGCCGCTGAGAGCGAGGGTGACGTTTTCTCCTCTGGGTCCGGTCTCGGTCATGATGGCGCCGCCTGGGCGGATCTCCACCACACGCTGGCCGGACGCGATCCGCTGGTTCACCTCCTCCACGCCGAAAAAACCCAATCCCTTTTCGAGGTCGATCCGGATCCCGATCTCGAGAGTCGCCATCAGCCCTCCAGGAGCGCCAAAGATAGCTCTACTCTCGGACAAAAACTCCACGGTCGTGACATCACCGCGCTAGCGCACCCTCTTCCCTCTTCGTAGGGCGAGGGACCAGAGGCGGTCAGACCGAACGCAGGCGGCGGCGGTGCGGGACGGCGGCGGTGGCGGTGGCGATGAAGTCGCGCAGTTGCGGATGGACGATCTCGCGCCAGCGGCGGCCGCTGAAGATGCCGTAGTGGCCGGCGCCCTTGACGGTCAGGTGGCGCTTCCGGCTGTCGGGGATGCCGGTGCAGAGATCGTGCGCCGCGCGCGTCTGGCCGAGGCCGGAGATGTCGTCCAGCTCGCCCTCGACGGTCATCAGGGCGGTCTGGGCGATCGCCGCGGGCTCGACCGGCTCGCCGCCGACGCTCCACAGCCCGCGCGGCAGAAGGTGCTGCTGGAAGACGATGCGGACGCAGTCGAGGTAGTACTCGCCGGGCATGTCGAGCACGGCGTTGTACTCGTCGTAGAAGCGGCGGTGCTCGTCGGCGCCGGCGTCGTCGCCTTGCACCAGGTCGTGGAAGAAATCCAGGTGCGACGACATGTGCCGGACCGGATTCATCGCGATGAAGCCGGCGTGCTGAAGAAAGCCCGGGTAGACACGCCGGCCGCGCCCCGGATAGGTGACGGGCACCTCGTGCAGCAGGTTCGATTCGAACCAGCGCAGCGGCCGGCTGGTGGCGAAGCGGTTGACCTCGGTCGGGTTGCGGCGCGTATCGATCGGGCCGCCCATCAGGATCACGCTGCGCGGCGCGGGCGCGCCGGCCGACGCGTCCAGCGCCGCCGCCGCCAGCACCGGCACCGCCGGCTGGCAGACCGCCAGCACGTGCAGACGCTCGACACCGATGTGGCGGATGAACGCGCGGATGTAGTCGACGTAGTCGTCGAGCGTGAAGCCGCCGTCCGCGCGCGGCACCATCCGCGCGTCGAGCCAGTCGGTGATGTAAACGTTGTGGCGGCCCAGCAGCGTCGCCACCGCCTCGCGCAGCAGCGTCGCGTGATGGCCGGACAGCGGCGCCACCACCAGGACGTCGGGCTCGTCCTTGAGGCGCGCGATCACGCCGGCGTCGTCGCCGAGCCGCGTGAAGCGCTGCAGCCGGCAGAAGGGCCGCGCCATCACCGTCTCTTCGACCACCGCGACCCGCGCGCCCGCCGCCTCGACCGACGTGATCCCGAAGGTCGGTTTGTCGTAGCGTTTGCCGAGCCGGTAGAAGAGCTCGTAGCTGGCGGCCACGCGCGCGGCGCCCGGAAGGTGGTTGAGCCAGCTCCCGCGCGCCGACAGCATCCGCGCGGTCAGCCCGGCCAGCTGCGTCGCGGGGCTGAGGAGAGCCCGTTGATAATCGTGAAGGTGGTACAGCAACTTCGTGGACGAGGTCTTCGCCCACTATAGCTGTTCGGGACTGCCCCCGAAAAGAAAGATCCGGGAAACTGAAGCTCAGCCGGAAGTTTTTTCCGGACGCGCGCGGTTCACTGGGCCGTCCAACCGCCGTCGACGACGATCGCCTGCCCGGTGATGTTGCGCGCGGCCGGCGACATCAGGAACGTCGTGATGCCCGCCAGCTCGTCGATGCCGATGAAGACGCCCTTCGGCATCGGCTTGAGCATGATCTCCCGGACCACTTCGGCCTCCGGGATGCCGCGCGTGCGCGCCTGATCGCCGATCTGCTTGTCGACCAGCGGCGTCTTCACGTAGCTCGGACAGACCGTGTTGATGGTGATGTCGCTGCCCGCCGTCTCGAGCGCGATCGTTCGCGTCAGCCCGATGAGGCCGTGCTTCGCCGCGACGTAGGCGCTCTTGTTCGGGCTCGCGACCAGCGAGTGGATGCTGCCGATGTTGACGATGCGGCCGAAGCGGCGCTCGCGCATGGCCGGCAGCAGCGCCCGCGTCAGGCGCGCCGATCCGATCAGCATCACCTGGATGAGGTAGTCCCAGCGGACCATCGGGAATTCCTCGATCGGCGCCACGTGCTGCAGGCCCGCGTCGTTGACCAGCACGTCGATGGGACGGGACGCCGAGGTCAGCGCGGCGGCGACGCTCGCGTCGGAGGTGACGTCCAGCTCGACCGCCTCCGCCGATCCGCCCAGGGCGCGGATCTGCTCCGCCACCTCGCGGCAGTCCGCATGCCGCAGGTCGCTGACGACGACGTGATGGCCGGCCCGCGCCAGCTCGCGCGACAGCCCTGCGCCGATGCCGCTGGCCGCGCCCGTGACGAGAACGCTCATCCCGCCAGCCATGATCACCTACCAATCGATCAGCGCCGCGCCCCACGAGAGGCCGCCGCCGAATCCGCACAGCATCACGCGCGCGCCCGCCTGCAGGCGGCCCGTCTCCCAGGCCTTCTGCAGCGTCAGCGGAATGCTGGCGGCGGCGGTGTTGCCGTAGGTCTCGACGGTCGTCACCGTCTTGGTCATCGGCAGCTCGAGCGTCTTCATGATCGCCTCCAGCATCCGGAGGTTGCTCTGGTGCAGGATCAGCAGATCCAGATCGCCCGGGACCAGGCCACGCTCGCTCAGCAGCGAGCGGATCGTCGCCGGGACGGTGTTGACCGCGAACTCCCAGACGCGCGGGCCGTTCATGACGAACTTGTTCAGCTGCTTGTCGATCACCTCGGGGCTGGCGGGCAGGCGTGTCCCCCCGCCCGGCACCGCGATGAACTCGCGCCCGCGGCCGTCGCTGCCCAGGTGGAAGTGGAAACGCCGCCCGTCACCATCGGTCTGCGAGAGCAGCACCGCCCCGGCGCCGTCACCGAAGAAGACGCAGGTTCGCCGATCCTTCCAGTTCATGATCTTGGAGAACGTATCGGTGCCGACCACCAGCACGTTCCGGTAGCGCGCCGGCTCGGTCAGCATCATTCCCTGCGCGACGTTGAGCGCGAACACGAAGCCGGCGCAGACGGAGTTGACGTCGAAGGCCGGGCACTGGCCGGCCGCGATGCCCAGCTTCTCCTGCAGCAGGCAGGCGACGGCGGGCTGTGACTGATCCGGGGTCGCGCAGGCGACGATCACGAGATCGACCGCCGTCTTTTCCATACCCGCCTGGGCCAGGCAACGCAGGGCCGCCTGGCAGCCGAGATCGCTCGGCGCCTCCTCCGGCGCCGCGAGCCGGCGCTCGCGGATCCCGGTCTTGGAGATGATCCATTCGTCCGACGTGTCGACCGCCATCGCCAACTCGAGGTTGGTCATGGTGCGCGCCGGAACGTAACCGCCAATGCCGGAGACCCGAATGCCCATCTGATCTTTCCTCCAACCTTGCAAGCTCGCGTCAGCGATTGAGCGCCCACCAGCGGGGCTCGGGAGCTGCACGCCTGATCGTTCGTGGCGCCGGCGGCGACACCGGCGGCGCTTCGTCCGACGCCGCCGGGGCGGGCCGCGCCCGCACATCGGACGCGGGCGGCGCGAGCGGCGTCGATCTCTCGGCCGCCCAGCGGGTGACCTCCGGCCAGAACCCGGCGTGGGCCTTGGCGCCGATCACCAGGCCGACGTGCCCGGCCCCGATCGCCATCGACGTCACCTCGGGCGACCCGACGTGCGGCCGGATGCCCTCGGTCGATTCGGGCGCCACCAGATGATCGTTCTTCGCGGTCAGCAGCAGCACCGGGCAGGCGATACGCCCGAGATCGACGCGCCGCGGACCGAGATGCAGCTCGCCCCGGACCAGCTCGTTGTGCTGGTAGAGCTTGTGCACGAATTCGCGGAACGTCTCGCCCGCGACCGGGATGTTGTCGTTCAACCAGCGCTCGAGCGCGAAGTGGCTCTCCATGCTCCGCGCGTCGGTCATCTGCTCGTAGAACGCGACCGCCTTGTCGAAGAAGTTCCGGACCGGATCCATGGCCAGGAAGCACCCCTGGAGGAACCACCCCGGGCAGTTGCCGTAGGAGCCGATCAGGGCGTCGACGTCGAAGTACGGGTTCTGCGTCCACAGGTTCAGCAGCGACGCGCTTCCGCCGAAGTCGATCGGCGCGGCCAGCAGCGTCAGCGTCGCCGCCGCGTCGGGCTGCAGCGCGCCGTGGACGGCGGCCATCGTGCCGCCCATGCAGTAGCCGACCAGGTGGACCTTGGCGTCATCGTGCCGGCGGCGGATGAGGTCGACGGCCCGGGCAAGAAAGCCGCAGACGTAGTCTTCCAGGGTGAGCACGCGATCTGCGTCGGACGGAACGCCCCAGTCGATCAGGTAGACCTCGAATCCGCGCCGCAGGTACTGCTGGACGACGCTCTTGTCGTCCTGCAGGTCGAGGATGTAGGGGCGGTTGACGAGCGCGTAGCAGAGCAGCACCGGCTGGGACTGCGTCGCGGGCGTCGCGCGGTGGTAGTGCAGCAGGGCGTGCGATCGCTCCCGCAGCACGACGTCGTGCGCGGAGGTGCCGACGCGCGTACGCGCCGCGGTCGCCACGACACGCGGCACGCTCAGCAGATTTTTCCACAGGCGCGTCTGCTCTCCGAGGGCCGCCAGCAAGGCGGGCTGGGCACGCTCGGGGTCGCGTTTCGTCTCCACCCCAGTCCCTCATCGGCTCTGCGTTGACGGCGCCCGGTCCGCACCTACATCGCCATGCCGCCGTTGATGTCCAGCACGTGGCCGGTCACGAAGCCGGCGACCGGCGACGCGAGGTAGAGGGCGCTCGCCGCGATCTCCATGGGATCGCCGAGGCGGCCCACCGGCGTCCCGTCGAGCACCGACTGCAGAGCCTTGTCCGGCACGCCGTCGAGCATCCGGGTGCGGACGAAACCGGGCGCGATCGCGTTCACGGTGACGCCCTTGCGCGCGTACTCGCGGGCCAGGGTCTTCGTGAAGCCGATCAGGCCCGCCTTGGCGGCGGCGTAGTTGGCCTGGCCGAAATTGCCGATGCGCCCGACGATGCTCGAGATGTTGATGACGCGGCCCCAGCCGCGGGCCGCCATGCCGTCGATGAACCGCTGGGTGATGTCGAAGACGCTGGAGAGGTTCGTGTTGATCACCTCGTCCCAGGCGCCGCGATCCATCTTGCGGAACAGCCCGTCGCGGGTGATTCCGGCGTTGTTGATCAGCACGTCGATCGCCTCGAAGTCTTCGCCGACCTTGGCGCACATCGTGGCGACGTCGCCGTGCACGGCGACGTCGAACGCATAGGCGTGCGACTGCCGCCCCATCTCCCGGATTTCCTGGCAAACCGCTTCGGCCGCCGCCACGCCGGACGGGCTGGAGCCGACCGCCACGTCGGCGCCGGCCGCCGCCAGCGTCAGCGCGCAGGCCCGGCCGATCCCGCGTGAGCCCCCGGTGACGAACGCTCTCTTGCCGAGCAGGCT
>DATFXS010000845.1:0-8923 GCA_035315605.1 Polyangia bacterium | reverse complement strand
CCGCCGATGCCGAACGTGAACACCAGCCCCACGCAGAACAGCATCGGCGTCGTCATCCGGAGCGCCCCGCGCCACAGCGTCCCCAGCCAGTTCAGGAACAGCAGCGACGTCGGCACCGAGATGATCATGGTCAGCAGCATGAAGCTCTCGCCCAGCAGCGGACTCATGCCGGTCGTGAACATGTGGTGGCCGTACACCACGCACGACAGGATGACGACGCCGATCAGCGCCCAGACGGTCACCCGGTAGCCGAACGCCGGCTTGCGCGCGAAGAACGCCAGCAGATCGCTGACGATGCCCCAGGCCGGCAGGATCAGGATGTAGACCTCGGGGTGGCCGAACAGCCAGAACATGTGCTGGTACAGGATCGGATCGCCGCCCGCGCGCATGGTGGTGCCGGCGATGAAGAACTGCGTTCCGAAGACGCGGTCGAAGAACAGCAGCACCATCGCCGCCGCGATGACCGGCACGAACAGCGCGTTCAGGATCGACGTCAGAAAGAACCCCCACACGGTCAGCGGCAGCCGGAACCAGGTCATCCCGGGCGCGCGCAGGCGCACGACCGTGGTGATGTAGTTGACCGCGCCCATCACCGTCGACACGCCGTTGAGGTAGATCGCGACCGTCCACAGCGTCTGGCCGGCGCCGGGCGCCCCGATCGCCGTCGACAAGGTCGCGTACGCGGTCCAGCCCGCCTGCGCCGTTCCCAGCGGCACGAAGAACGACGACGTCAGCGTCGCGGTCGCGGCCGCCATCGTCCAGAACGACAGCATGTTCAGGCGCGGGAACGCCATGTCGCGCGCCCCGATCAGCAGCGGCACGCAGAAGTTCCCGAAGCCGCCGATCAGGATCGGCGTCACCGCGAAGAAGATCATGATCGTCCCGTGCATCGTGAACAGCGAGGTGTACGCGGCCGGCGAGATCACGCCGCCCGCGCCCGAGAACAGCAGTCGTCCCACGATCGGCACGGGCTGGCCGGGCCGCGCCAGCTGCCAGCGGATCAGCATCGCCATCACGCCGCCCACGGCCAGGAACGTCAGCCCGAGGAACAGGAACTGCCGCCCGATCACCTTGTGGTCGGTCGAGAAGATGCGCTTCACCAGTCCCAGCCCTCCTGCTGGGCGACGACGTCGTTCGGGTCGTAGCGCAGCCGGCTGTCGATCTCCGCCCGCGCGAGCCAGGCGCGGTATTCGTCCTCGGGCGCGGCGTAAAGCCAGCCGCGCATCTTGTAGTGGCTGACGCCGCAGTGCTGGGCGCAGCCGATCTCGCTGCGCCCGGTCTCCTGGGCCTGGAACCAGAGCCGGGTCGTGCTGCCCGGGATCGCGTCGATCTTCGTGCGGAAGGTCGGCAGGTAGAACGAATGCACGACGTCCTTCGAGCGAAGCTTGAGGTAGATCGGCCGCCCGACCGGGACGTGCAATTCGCCCAGCGTGACGACGTCGTCCGGGGTGCCGAAGCGGCCGTCCGGGCCGGCGGTGCGGAACGTCCAGGCCCACTGGCGGGCGGTCACCTCGACGCGCAGGGCGTTCGGGTCATCGTCCGGATAGTTCCAGAAGCGCTCGCGCAGGTGGTGCGACGCGCGCACCGCCAGCGTCACGTCGATGGCGACGAACAGAGTCAGGCCGACCCCGAACGTCAGCAGGCGCGCGCGCAGCCCGTCGCCGTGGGTGTAGTTGGCCTGCCGCCCGGCACGCGCGCGGTGAAACAGAAGTGTCACCGTCAGGATCACGACGAGCACCGCGAACGCGATCCCTGTGCACAGTGTCAGATAGCCGAGCACACCGTCGACGAGGTGCCCGTCGAGCGAGACGTCGCGTGGGATGCCGAGACGCACGGCCTTTCAATACCATTGGCGCCGCGTGTCTGAAACGAAGACGCGCCCGGCTGTGTGGGGTAACATTCGGGCGCCGATGGCGACTCCGCAGACCAACCGGCCGCCCAGCCTCAGCAAGCCGGAAAGCTTCATCGGGAGCCAGGTGGGCCGCTACACGGTCGTCCGCCACCTGGCCTCGGGCGGCATGGCGGAGCTGTTCATCGCCAAGCAGGAGGCGATGGGCGGCTTCGAGAAGCAGGTCGTGCTGAAGCTGCTGCAGCCGCGTTACGCCGAGAACCCGCGCGTCGTGTCGATGTTCCTCGACGAGGCGCGCCTGGCCGCCAAGTTGAATCACCCGTCGATCGTCCACCTCTACGACGTGGCCGAGGATGGGGGCCTCAAGTACATCGCGATGGAATACATCCACGGCGAGACGGCGGCCGACATCGTCAAGCGCGGGCTGGCGGTCAACAACTATCTGCCTCTCGAACACGCCGTTCACATCATCCGCCAGTCGGCGGCGGGGCTGGCCTACGCACACGAGCGCCGCGAGCCGGACGGGCACGTGCTGCGGATTGTTCACCGCGACGTCTCGCCGACGAACATTCTGGTCAGCCACGAGGGCCAGACCAAGATCGTCGATTTCGGCATCGCGCGCGCCCAGGACGAGCTGCGCGAGGAGTCGGGCAATCGGCCCGGCAAGGCGTCCTACATGTCCCCCGAGCAGGTGCGCGGCGAGCCGGCCGACTACCGCTCGGACATCTTCTCGCTGGGGATCATGCTGTACGAGCTGACGCTGTGCACGCGTCTGTACCGCGGGGCGCCCGAGGTGATGATGCGGAAGATCGTCGACGAGAAGGTGACGCCGCCGACCGCGATCAACCGCGATTACCCGCCGACGCTCGAGCTGATCGTGATGCGCGCGCTCGAGAAGCGGCCCGAGGACCGCTACCAGTCCGCCGAGGAGATGAGCCACGATCTGGAAGAGTTCCTCGAGGAGAGCGGGATGCGCAGCGGAAACCGCCGCATGTCGCTGTACATGCAGGAGCTCTTCGCGCCGGACGCGATCGCGTCGGACGCGGGGGTCGCCGCGTCGCGCGCCTTTTCGGAACCGCGAGCGCAGACGACGGGCGTCGCCGACGACGCGGCCGCGGACAATTCGGAAGAGCTGGATCTCGATCGGCGCGCGCCGCTGGCGATGCGCATCGAGGTCGCCCCCGAGCCCGCCGCGCCGACCGGCCGCGGCAGCTCGGCCGGTTCAGGGGGAACGGCGGCGCGGCGCCCGACGCCGCCACCCGCCCGCGACCAGCTTGCTCAGCCGCCCGCTACGCGCGACGGAAGCGCTGCAGAGCCGGTTCCGATCGCCGCGCCCGCGCCGGCGAAACCGAAGCTGTCACCGGGCCTCATCGCCATCGTTGCGTTCATCGCGATCGCGATCGCGACGATGGTAATCATGTCGCTGAAATGATAACGTCTTCCGCTCGTTGCGAGCGGTCTGCCCGCCCCAGCAAACTGAATGAAATTCGTCTGCGATCGCTGTCAGACCAAGTACTCCATCGCGGACGAAAGGGTTCGCGGGAAAGTCCTCAAGGTCAAATGTAAGACCTGCGCGAACGTCGTCACCGTTCGCGAGGCGCGGCGGCCGTCTGCCGGGGTGGCGCCGCTGTCGGCCGGCGGCGCGCGTCCGCGTACGGGCGCGCACGGGTCCCTCGACATCCCGATGGAGACGCCGGGCGTCGACTCGGAGCGGACGCAGCTCGCCCAGTCGCCGTTCGCGGATCCGGAGCCGTTCGGAGGCCTGGGCGCGTTCGCGCCGCCGCCGCCGCTCGCGTCGGCGCGCCGTCCGACCGGCCAGATGGCCGTCGTCGACGACGGCGTGCAGTGGTACATGGCGCTGGACGGCAACCGGACCGGTCCGTTCACCCGCGGCAAGCTCGTCGACAAGCTGATGCCGCTCGCGAAGAACGCGGACGTGCACATCTGGAACGAACGGCTCGACGGCTGGAAGCCGCCGAAGGACGTCCCCGACGTGGCCGGCGAGATGGCGCGCCGCCGCTCGCCCATTCCGCCGCCCCCGCCTCTGCCAGGCACCCCGCGCCGCCCGACGCCGCCGCCGATCCCGCCGTTGGGCGCGGCGCACGCGCCTGTGCCGGCCTCTGCGCCGGCGCGCAAGCCGACCGGACCGCACGCGCCGCCGTCGCCGTCCGGCCACGGGCCGGGCGCCCCGGGTTCGAAGCTGCCGCCGCCGGGCGGCATCCACCCGGCGCTCGCGGCGCGCGGCGACCACCTGGCCGGCGATCCATCGTCGATGCTCGAGACGCCGGCGCCGCTCGCGCACGGCCTGCACGCGCCGAAAACCAATGGAGTCGGCGGCCATACGCACGCGCCACCCAAGCCGGTGAACTCGGACGTCATGCAGATGCTGAATCTGCCGGGCGGGACCGACGCGCCGGGCGCGCCGCCCAAGCTGATCTCGCTGTCGGCGACGATGGCGCTGGGCGCCGGCGCCACGGCCGCGCCGGCCCCGCGCAGCAAGAGCGCGATCTACGTGCTGGCGTTGCTCGGCGTCGTGGCGGCGGTCGTCGTGGCGGTGACCGTGACGCTGAAGAAGCCGCCCAAGGCGCCGGCGGCGGCGGTCCAGCCGCCGGCTCCGCCGCCCGAGCCGGCCCCGCCGCCTCCGCCCGAGCAGCCGCCTCCGCCGCCGGTCGTCGAGCCGGTCCAGCCGCCGCCCCAGAAGGGCAAGCCGACCAAGCTGCGCGGCAAGCAGAGGGTGGTGGCCGCCAACCCGAAGGGGCAGCCCGGACCCGGACCGGCGACGCCGCCCCCGCCGGGCGGCAGCGACGCAGATCGCTTCCGCGACAACCACACGATGGACATCAAGCCCGGCACCGGCGGAACCAAGCTGCCGCCGCCCGCCCAGGCCGACATCATGAAGGTGATCGGCAACAACCGCGGCAACATCAAGGTCTGCTACCAGCGCGCGCTGACCCGCGACAACAGCCTGACGCACGGCAAGCTGTCCGTGAAGCTGTCGATCGGCGTCTCGGGGCGGGTCAAGCACGTCGGGCTCGACGGGCCGGCCCAGTTCCGGATCCTGCTCGAGCCCTGCATCAGGGATGTCGTGCAGCGCTGGGTGTTCCCGCAGGCCTCCGAGGGATACGAAACGGAATTCCCGCTCGTCTTCCAGGGGAATGAATAGCGTAGGGTCGCAGCTGTGCGGCATCCGTATGCAGATTTCCTCGCGGACGTAGAGAAGCCGTCGCGCTACGTCGGCGGCGAGTACCAGGAGGTGCGCAAGGATCCGGCGCGCGTCGCGGCCCGCGTCTGCCTGGCGTTCCCCGACGTGTACGAGATCGGCATGTCGCACCTCGGGACGAAGATCCTGTATGGCGTCCTCAACCGCGCCGAGGACATCGCCTGCGAGCGTGCGTTCGCGCCGTGGCTGGACTGCGAGGCCGAGCTGCGCGCGCGCGGGCTGCCGATCGTCACGCTGGAGTCGGCGGCGCCGCTGGCGGAGTTCGACGTCGTCGGCTTCTCGCTGCAGTACGAGCTGACGTACACGAACGTGCTCAACATCCTGGACCTGTCGGGGATCCCGCTGCGCAGCGCGGATCGCGGCGATCGGGAACCGCTGGTGATCGCGGGCGGCCCGACCGCCACCCACCCCGAGCCGCTGGCGCCGTTCATCGACGCCTTCTTCATCGGCGAGGCGGAGGAGGCGCTGCCGCCGCTGGTGCGCGAGGCGGCCGCGCTGGCGCGCGCCGGGGTGCCGCGGCGGGAGCGGTTGATCCGGCTCGCGGCGGCCTTTCCGCTCTACGTCCCCGAGCTGTACGCGACGGAGATCGACGGCGAGACCGGCCTCGTCGTCGTGGGCGCGCCGCTGGATCCGCGCGTGCCGGCGCGGCCGAAGCGCGCCATGGTCGCCGACATCAACCGCTTCCCGTTCCCGGATGATTCGCCGCTGCCGTACGGCGAGGCGATCTTCGACCGCATGGCGGTGGAGGTGGCGCGCGGCTGCACCGAGGGGTGCCGCTTCTGCCAGGCGGGGATGATCTATCGGCCGGTGCGCGAGCGCGATCCGGTCGCCGTGCTCGACGCGCTGGTCGGCGGCGTGAAGAAGGGCGGTTACGACGAGACCGCGCTGACGTCGCTTTCGACGGCCGACTATTCCTGCGTCACGCCGCTGGTCAAGGCGGCGATGGCGCGGCTCGGGCCCGAGCGTGTCTCGCTGTCGGTGTCGTCGCTGCGCGCGTACGGTCTGAACGAAGATCTGCTGGGCGAGATGGCCGGCGTGCGCGCGGGCGGGCTGACGTTCGCGCCCGAGGCCGGGACGCAGCGGATGCGCGACGTCGTCGCGAAGAACGTCACCGAGGAAGACATCCTCGAATCGGCGCACCGCGTGTTCGGGCGCGGCTTCTCGCGGATGAAGCTGTACTTCATGATCGGCCTGCCGACGGAGACCGACGAGGACGTCGTCGGGATCGTCGAGACGGCGGCGCGCGTCCAGGCGATCGGCCGCCGCTACCAGCGCGGCGCGCAGGTGACGGCGTCGGTGTCGACCCACGTGCCCAAGCCGCACACGCCGTTCCAGTGGGCGGCGATGGACGGCGAGGGGGAAATAGCCCGCAAGCAGGAGCTCTTGGCGGCGCGGGCGCGCGCGCTGCGCGTGACGCTGAAGATGCACGAGAACCAGCAGTCGCACATCGAAGGGATCTTCGCGCGCGGCGATCGCCGCGTGGCCGACGTGCTGGAGGCGGCGTTTCGCCTCGGCTGCCGCTTCGACGGCTGGGACGACGCCCTGCGGGTCGAGCTCTGGGATCGCGCCATCGCCGAGACCGCCGCGCGCACCGGCGTCGACGTCGGCCGCTATCTCGGGACGCTGCCGGTCACGGCGCGGCTCCCCTGGGACCAGATCGACATCGGCCTCGAGGCGGACTTCCTGGCCAAGGAGTACCGGAGGGCGCTGAAGGACCGGCTGTCACCCCCGTGCGGCAAGCCGTTCAAGAAGCTCCTGCACCCGAGCAGCGTCGCCGCCGCCGAGGACGCCGCCGCGGCCAAGCTGATCTGCTACGACTGCGGCATCGCCTGCGATCTCGGCGCGATGAAGCAGGAGCGGCTGTTCTACCTGCGGCGCATGAACGCTTGGCAGCCGGCAGAGACGAAACCGGCGGAGCGCGCCGCGGCCGACGGATCGAACGCGGGCCATCGCCGCACGACGCCGCCGCCCCGGCGACCGCCCCAGGGGACGCCGGTCCGCTACCGCCTGCGTTATACGAAGCTCGGGCGCGTCGCCTTCCTCGGCCACCTGGACCTGGTGCGACACCTGCCGCGCATCTTCCGGCGCGCCGGGTTCACGCTGTTCTACTCCGACGGGTTCCATCCGAAGCCGGAGCTGTCGTACGGTCCGGCGCTGGGCCTCGGCATCCCGTCGCTGGGCGAGCTGGTCGACGTGACGATGATCGACGACGTCGCGCCCGACGAGCTGCTGCGCCGGCTCGCGCGCGTCACGCTGGACGGCATCGAATTTCTCGAGGCGGCCCGGCTGGGACCGGCCGATCGCCCGATCGGCGGCGTGGTCGCGGAGGCCGAATATGCGGCGCGCCTGCCCGACGACGCCGACGTGGGCGCCGCGTTCGCCCGCGCGGAGGGGAGCGATCCGCTGCCGGTCCTGCGCACGTCAGAAAAGAAAATTGGCCGGATGATCGACGTGCGCAAGACGCTGCTCTCGGCGGCGCCCTGGGACGACGGTGACGCCCGCCGCCGCCTCGACTGGGACGGCGGCCAGACCGTGACGTTCCGGATCGCGGTCGGTCCGCAGGGGAGCGCGCGCCCCGTCGAGGCGCTGACGGCGCTGTTCGGCGACGACGTCGCCGGGCGAACGGATGTGGCGCGGCTCGGCCTCCGCGCAGCGACCTCGTGATCGAGACCGAAGGGCTGACGAAACGCTTCGGCGAGACGCTCGCCGTTTCCGGGCTCAGCCTGCGCGTCGAAGCCGGTGAGGTGATGGGGTTCCTCGGACCGAACGGCTCGGGCAAGACGACGACGATTCGTCTGCTGATGGGACTGCTCCGCCCGAGCGCCGGGCGCGCCGCGATCCTCGGCCGCGACTGCCATGCCGACGCCGTCGCGCTGAAGCGCGACGTCGGTTACCTGCCCGACGAGCCGTTCCTCTACCCGTACCTCTCCGGCACGGAGACGCTTGAGCTGGTCGCCGGCCTCCACGGCTTCGGCCCCGTCGAGGGCCGCCGGCGCGCCACTGCGGTCGCAGACCGGCTCGGCCTCGGCGAATCCGTGCGCGCGTACACGGTGACGTATTCGCTCGGGATGAAGAAGCGCCTCGCGCTGGCGCTGGCGCTGATTCACGACCCGAAGGTGCTGATCATGGACGAACCGACCAACGGCCTCGACCCGGCCGGCGCGCGGCAGATGCGCGCGACGATCTCGGAGCTGGCGGCCGGGGGACGCACGATCTTCCTCTCCACGCACCTGCTCGACGCCGCCGAACGCCTCTGCCACCGGGTCGCGATCATCCAGCGCGGCGCCCTGCAAGCAGTCGGGACGCCCGACGAGCTGCGGGCCCGCTACGCGGCGCCCGGGACGTCGCTGGAGGACCTGTTCCTCCGCGTCACGACGGACGGTTCATGACCCCAGGGGCGAGTGGGACTGGAACCGCGACCGCGACCGTGCCCGCGACGGCGCCCACTGCCGGCCGGCCCGACCTGCTCCGCCTGGCCGCGATCTTCATCGGCCTGCGCCTGCGGACGATGCGCAACGCCTTCCGCGTGCGGCAGCGCGGGCGGTCGGCGCTGCTGGTCGCCATCATCGGCCTGTTCGTCGGCTTCACCTACGTCGGGCTGTTCGCGCAGGCGTTTTCGATCATCGGGCAGACGGTCAACCTCGACGGCCAGTTGGCGGCGCTGGCGCTGGTGACCGGTACGATCGCCTTCGGCAGCCTGGCGGCGCGCGCGGCCAGCAGCGAGGCGGTGCGGGCGGGATCGCCCGAGAACGAGTTCCTGCTCGCGCGGCCGGTGTCGCTCGCCACGATGGTCGCCGCGCGCGGCCTCGCCGACGCGGTCACCGATCCCGTCGGCGCGCTGTTCCTGCTGCCCG
>DATFXS010000844.1:0-15386 GCA_035315605.1 Polyangia bacterium | reverse complement strand
GCGAGCCGCAGCATGACGGCGCGCGCCTCGGCGACCGTGCAGACGTCGCAGGTCTTGGACTCGGTGGCGATCGGCAGCGCGCCCGGCGCCGCACCTTCCGTGGAGAACAGGCGGCCGACGCTCTTGTAGCTGTTGCCGGCGACGTCCACCTTGACGCGGACGATGTAGCCGACCTCCAGCAGCTGGCCGATTGCCTTCATGCACGGCGAGGCGTCGCAGTGCTGCAGTTCGGGATGTCCTTCCAGCTTCTTGGCCGTGTCCGCCGGATCGAGGACGTGCGCGCCGGCGCGCACCCAGCCGAGAACGAACCCGTCCTGCAGCTGGATGCCGAGGGCGGGCGGCGGCGATCCCTCGAGCTGAAACTCCGGGATGGAGACGCGCAGGCGCGTCGTCGCGGCGCGGGCGCTCGTCGCCGAGAGGGCAAGCACGCCCAGCGCGGCGGCGGCATAGAAACGCATCGTCGCCATTGTAACAGGTCGCGCGGAGGCTCGCGCTACCGCACCGTCGGAGCTGTGTCGCCCGTCAACATCCCGACGGGGCGCACGTCGGCGCGAGCCCGTGTGGCGGCAGGCCGAAACACCGGTGCAGATCGGAGGCGCTGGGCAGCCTCGGGCAGCGGGCTGCGGCCCAGCACTCGCTGCGCGGGGCGTCCAGCTCGCACGAGAAGACCGCCAGCCCGGGCGCCGACTGATAGTCGATCTCGAGGCGCGCGCGGCCCAGGGCGCCGGCGCCGATGAGGCCGTCCACCTCGGGCCCCTCCGGGCGCACGTCGAAGCGCAGCCCCTGCAGGTAAGGTTCCTCGTCGGCGATGACCGCCACCGGAATCGGGCCCGTCAGCTCCAGGTAGGCGGCGCTGTTCTGGGCCTTGTCGGGCTCGCGCGGGTCGTTGTCGCACGGTTGCGTGCAGGCGTCCGGCGCGATTCCGTTGACGGTCTGGAACGAGACCTGCTCGATCCGCCGCGACCGCCCCAGCTCGACGCACGGGCCGGGGTCGACGTTGGCCTCGGTCTCGTTGTCGACCACCGCGAACCTCGGGATCGTCGACCAGGTGGCCGCGATCGCCGTCGGCCAGGTGGCGATGAGCAACTGCCCCGACGACTCGACGGGAACATCCGTCAGCTTGGCCTTCACCCGATCCCACGCTGACTGGCCCAGCACCATCGGGCCGGTTCCTGTGTCGAGCAGCAGCGCCAGGTCGATGCCGGTGGCCAGCCGGGCGGCGTCGGGATCCTTGCAACACATGTCGCGGGCCTGGTCCGGCGAGAAGGCGGCGGGCGCGGCGCAGGTGCGCAGCACGATGCGCGTCGGCGACAGCACGAGCGGCCCGCGCTGGCCCAGGAAGTCGGGATCCCCCTTGGCGGTCACCTCGCCGCCGCCGAACAGCGAGAACTTCAGGGCCGCGTAACCCGAGTCCTCCAGGAAGCCGAGATCGGGGCCGAGGTGCGACCAGAACGTCACCGACGAACAGACGTAGTCGGGGGGAGGGCAGGTGGCCCCCAGGCGCATCTGGACCGAATAGCGGCGCAGGATGTCGCCGCCCATGATCGCTCCGGGAATCATGCCGCCGTCGCCCGGAGCCTGCAGCGGCAGGCGGAGGACGCTGACCCCTCGGAACGTGCCGCGCACGGCGGGCCCAGGCGGGTTGGGCAGTGTCGGATCGATCAGATCGAAGCCGACCTGCTCGGTCTCGTTGGTCGGCGCACCCGCGAGCAGCGTCAGCGGGGTCCCGGTGCCGACCACCATGTCGTACGTCTGGTTCGCGGCGCCGGGCGGCGACGCCGTCAGCAGCAGCGCGCCCTGCGCGGTGGCGCCGCTGGCGGCGGGCGCGCCCAGCGGCGCGCGGTGAAGAACGATCGGCAACGAATCGAGATCGGCGGTGTAGTTGTCGCCGCAGCCGGGCGTCAATCCGACGTCGACGCTGCCGGCGGCGACGGCCAGCGCGGCGCCGAAGCGGGCCGCCGCGCGCACGGCTACTCCTCTTCTTTCTCGGCCAGCTTCTTCTTCATTCGCTTCAGGAGGGCCTCGAAGCCGTCCTTGTTGATGATCTTGTTGAACTCCGCGCGGTAGTTCTCGAGCATGCTCTGCTCGTCGGTGACGACGTCGTAGACGACCCAGTGATCGCCCTTCCACAGCATCTTGTACTCGAGGGCGATCTTGACCTTCTTGCCGCGCGCCGTCGTGTTGAGCACGCCGGTGACGTCCGCCTCGCTGTCCTGCTTCGTCTCCTTGTCGTACTTGATGTTGTAGTTCGCGTTGCCGTGCACTTGCCGGAGGTAGCTGCGCTCGACCAGCTCGCGGAGCGTATCCACGAACTCGTCGCGCTGCTTGGTGTTGATGCCGTCCCAGTGCTTCGCCAGCGACCGGTGCGCCAGCTCGCCATAGTCGAGGAACGACCCGACCACCTTGCGCACCTCGGCCCGCTGCAGCTCGGCCTCGGGTGACCAGTTGGGACGGTTCTTCTGCAGGATCTTGTCGAGCTTCTCGTTCGACCTCTTCAGCTCGGCCATCGGGCTGGACCCGGCCGGCGGCGGATCCGCCTTGCTGGCCGCCTTCTCGGACGAGGCCGTGGCCTTCGAAGCCTTCCCTTCGCCCTTCTCGGCCTTGGCGGGCTTTGCACCACTGGCGTCCGGTTTCGGATCAGCTTTGGCGGCCACGGCGCCGCCCGTGGACAGCGTCAGAAAAACGGCACCCAGCAGGGCGGGCAGGGAGGGAAGGCGGCTCATGGTCCCTTTTAATAGCAGTGGACGGCCCCGAGAGGAAACTTATGCAGGGACGAAACTTTGCGCGGGGGTGCGGCCGTCTGAGCCGCGTGCTACCGTGGAACGACGATGGGTGAGCGCGACGGTCGCGATCCCCGGGACCTGCCCGCGGGCCGCACGGAAGCATCCCCGGACGCTTCCCGGGCGTTCGATTCGAAGGGCTGGCTGTCCGACACGACCGGCGAGATACGCGACAGCTTCGCGCGCAACCGGCGCGTCATCTCTTTCGCCGAATATCTGACGCTGTTCGCGGCCGATCCGGCGCGTCAGCTGCGATCGGCCGGCCAGTACCTGCGCGATGTGTTCGAACACTTCGGGACCGAAGCGGTGCGGACGCCGCGCGGCCTGATGACGCGCTGGCGGCTGTTCGACTGTCCGTTCGACGCCGGCAAGGACGCGCTGATGGGCCAGGAAGAGGTCCAGGCCGCCGTCTATCGACTGATCTCCAACTTTGCGCGCGAGGGGCGGACCAATCGTCTGGTCCTGCTGCACGGTCCGAACGGCAGCGCCAAGTCGACGTTCGTCGCCTGCATGCAGCGGGCGATGGAGCACTACTCCACTCTCGACGAGGGCGCGCTCTACAAGTTCAACTGGATCTTTCCGTCGCAGAAGCTGACCAAGGGGGGCATCGGCTTCGGCGGGGGCCTGGAGCACGGCGGCTCGCAAGAGACCTACGCGTACCTCGACGACGACCTGATCGAATCGAAGATCTCCGACGAGATGCGCGACCATCCCCTGCTGCTGCTGCCGCGTGGCAAGCGGCGCGAGCTGGTCCACGCGCGGCTGGGCGCGGCGGATCGCGCCGGCTTCCGCCCCGCCGACTACCTGTTGCGCGGGGATCTGTCCCACCGCAACCGGCAGATCTTCGAGGCGCTGCTCTCCTCGTATCACGGCGATCTGGGCAAGGTGCTGCGCCACGTGCAGGTCGAGCGCTTCTTCGTGTCGCGCCGCTACCGGCAGGCCGCCGCGACCGTCGAACCGCAGCTGGCGGTCGACGCGCGGTCGAAGCAGCTGACCATGGATCGATCGCTGGCGTCGTTGCCGCCCGCGCTGCAGTCGCTGACGCTGTACGAATACCAGGGCGAGCTGGTGGACGGGAACCGCGGCGTCATCGACTTCGCCGACCTGCTGAAGCGGCCGATCGAGTCGTACAAGTATCTGCTCGGCACGGTGGAGCAGGGGCGGGTGTCGCTGGACGTCGCCAGCCTGGAGCTGGACACCGTCTTCATCGGATCCTCGAACGAAGGCTACCTGGCGGCGTTCAAGGAGATCCCCGAATTCCAGTCGTTCAAGGGGCGGATGGAGCTGGTGCGCGTGCCGTACCTGCTCGACTACCGCGTGGAGCAGAAGATCTACGAAGCGCAGATCAAGGTCGCCCACCACGAATCCGGCAAGCACATCGCGCCCCACGTCGCGTGGGTGACGGCGCTGTGGGCGATGCTGACGCGGATGAAGAAGCCGCTCGCCGAGAAGTACGGCAAGACGCTGTCGGACCTGGTCGTGAAGCTGGGCCCGCTCGAGAAGGCGGTCCTGTACGCCGACACGATCACGCCCGAGGGGCTGTCGACCGAGCAGCAGCGCGAGCTGATCGCGGGCGTCGAGAAGATCGCGCGCGAGTCGGACAACTACCCGAACTACGAAGGCCGCACCGGCGCCTCGGCGCGCGAGATGAAGCTGGTCATCATGAACGCCGCGCAGAGCACGCGTTACCCTTGCCTGTCGCCGTTCGCGATCTTCGACGAGCTGGAGGACCTGGTGCGCGGCGTGACCGTGTACGAGTTCCTGAAACAGGAGCCGCTGCCGGGCGGTTTCCACGAGAACCGCAAGTTCATCTTTCAGGTGCGCGACCAGCTGATCGACAAGATCGACGACGAGGTGCGGACGTCGATGGGGCTGGTGGACGAGCGGCGTTACATGGAGCGCTTCGAACGCTACGCCGCCCACGTCTCGTACTGGGTCAAGAAGGAGAAGGTGCCCAACCCGATCACCGGGCGCGACGAGGACCCCGACGAGGACATGATGGCGGAGGTCGAGCGCATCCTGCAGGTGACCGGGCGGCGCGACGAATTCCGGCGCGAGGTGATCAGCCGCATCGGCGCATGGTCGATCGATCACCCCCGTCAGAAACCCGACTACGACTCGATCTTCCCTCGGCCGATCGCCGAACTGCGCGAGGCGTTCTTCGAGGAACGGAAGAAGCAGGTTCGCAAGATCAACGAGGACCTGCTCGTCTACCTGGCCGACGGCCCGGATCGGATGCAGCCGGACGCGGCGACGGCGGCGGGCACGACCTTGGCCACGCTGAAGGCGCGCTTCAGTTACTGCGACAACTGCGCCAAGGACGCGGTCCTGGCGTTGATCCGCAAGCGCTACAGCTGATCGCGACCGATGCGCGGGGTCGCGAAGTGGGGCCGGGCTCTGGCGCTACTTCTACTGCTCGCGCCGCCCGGCACGGCCGCCGCCGACGAGGACGACGACGACCCCGACGCGCCGGAAAAGGTCGACACCATCGAGTGTCTGCTCGGCAAGAAGGACAGGGGAACGCTCGAGACCACGACCGAGCGCGAGACCTGCGGCAGCGGCGGCTGCAGCCAGGAGGAGACAGTCGTCGTCTCCAACTCGAAAGGAGACCTCCTGATCGGGGTGCAAAACCGAACGGGCGACTTCGACAATCCGCCGCAGTTCACGATCGACTGCCACGCCGGCGCGGTCGAGGTGAAGGGAGCCGGCGTCGCGGTCACGTTCGCCTACGACGACAAGCAGCGACGGCTCCGTCTTCCCGCCGATGTGCGCAAGACGATCGATCAGGCCCCCGGGGCGCTCGCGAAGGGCGCCAAGGCCGCGGCGCGCGAGCGCCTCGCGGAGCTGCTGGACGAGGTCGTCCCCAAGCCTCCCGAACCGAATCAGCAGCCGGACACGCCGATTCTCGACGTCGATCACGACCTGGTGCAATCGCTGTGGCTGGCGGTCATGCGCGACAAGATCGAGGCGGGCGAGTGGGACAAGGGCGAGAAGATGCTCTGGCGCGTGCCGGCGGCGCCGCCTCCCGCGCCGGCGGTCGCGCGGCAGCGGCAGGCGCTGGTGGCGCGCCTCGCGGCGCTGCGGCGGCAGTCGGTTCCGGTCGTCGCCACGAAACGCCAGCGGATCGGAACCACGCTGAGCCTCCTGTTCAACTCGCTGGACGCCGACTTCGCGCCCGGAATCTTCTGGCGGAAGGGATCGCTCTGCGTCGCCCAGGAGGACCACAAGCCGCCGACCGAGATGCGCTGCCTCGATCCGGCAACGCGCCGCTGGGCGCCGCGCGAGCCGCTCGAAAAGCCGGTCAGCAACGGCGAGAACCTGCGACGGATTGACTATCCCGAGATCGACCGTTGTTACGGCCGATTCATCGTCCAGCGGAAGGTCCCCGAAACGGACAAGAGCGTCTGCAGCGGCGCGCCCGGCGAAAACGACGACGCCCTGGTCGGCATCGTCGACGGTGACGCGCTGCTGATCGAAGACGGGAAAGGACTGCGGCTCAACCGCGGACCGAAGAAGAATCAGAACCTGACCTGGCCGCAGGCGGACGCGTTGCTGAGAACAACGGGCGGGACCTACCTGGCGGGCGACGGTTGCTGCCGCTTTCGCGCGGACGGCCGGCTCGTGCGCATCGGCAACGGCGAGCAGAGCTGGGAGATCCGCGGCGATCCGCCCGAGGGTCAGCGCTGGGCCGGGCCGCCGCTGGTCTCGCCGTCGCAGAAGTGGGCGGTGGCGATCAGCAAGGGCGAGGCGCCCGCGACGACGCTCTGGCTGCTCGGGCTCAAGCGGCGCTGACTCGAGCCCGAGCGTCGAAGGCTGCCACTCGACGGCTGCTACTGCGTGAGCGGCGTCAGGTTGCTGATGCAGTAGTTGAATGGCGTCGGGCCGGAGATGTTCGTCGGCACCTGCCACGAGATCGCCTCGATGTGATCGGCGAGCGCGGCGGTCAAAGCCGGGCCGGGGCTCGACAGGTAACAAGACTGGTGGACGTCGGTGAAGTGGATGACGCTGGTGGCCGTCTTCAGATCGAGGCAGTAGTCGACGATCGTGTTGGAGCTGGGATCGCGGACCTTGTAGACCACCCGCACGGTGCTGGACGCCTTGTTCTGGAACGTGAACTGGAACCCGGTCACGCCGTGCGCCGACGCGACGTAGGCCTGCTGGGCCATCGAGGCGTACGTCGGGTTGTTGAGGTCGAGCTCCATCGCCGTGCCCCAGTAGGTCGAGTAGTCGTAGTCCGTTCCGGTCGAATTCAGCCCGACCTGGACGCCGGTTCCGGAGACGCACGCCGATCCCGGGCCGTTGAGGTCCGCGAAGCAGGTGTCGGTCGTGCAGTTCGGCGTGATCGTCGAACCGGCGCCGTCGCTGAAGGTGTAGATGCCGCCGCTGATCCCGAACGTGTTCGACCCGGCCATGATGACGCCGGAGGTGAACGTCAGCGTGTTGCCGTTCGTGCCCCCCGAGCTCGAGCCGCCCGTTCCCGTCGTCCCGCCCCTGCCGGTGCCGCTGCCGCCCGTGCCGCTGCCGCCCGTGCCGCTGCCGCCCGTGCCGGTCGTTCCCGCGGTGCCGGTCGTTCCCGCGGCGCTGCCTCCGCTGCCGGTCGTGCCCGCGCCGCCGAGCGAGACGCAGAGGTGCGACAGGCACTGAAGCGTGCCGTTGCAGGTGTTGTTGCCGTAGCAGGCGCAGCCTTCGGCGCCGGTCGTGCACTGGCTGCTGCCTCCCGCGCCCGTCGCGCCGCCCGTGCCGGTGGCGCTTCCGCCGGTCCCGGTGGCGCTACCGCCGGTGCCTGTCGCGCTGCCGCCCGTGCCGGTGCCGCTGCCCCCCGTGCCCGTGGCGCTGCCGCCGGTGCCCGTGGTGCTGCCACCTGTGCCCGTTGCCGCCACGCACAGGTGCGAGAAGCACTGCAGGTTCGCGTCGCAGGTATCGTTGCCGTAACAGGCGCAGCCTTCGCGTCCCATCACGCAGCTTCCGGAGCCGCCCGCGCCCGTGGTGCCCGCCGCCCCCGTGCTGCCCGCCGCCCCGGTGGTGCCGCTCGCGCCCGCGGTGCCGCCGTTGTTGTTTCCCTTGCCGCCGCCGCACCCCAGCGCCGCGACGATCACACCCAAAGCAATCAGCTTGTTCATGGTCCGGTTGGCTCCTTCTGACTGATCAACTGCCGATCCAGACGGCGGGCCGGCAGCAAAGTCGCGCGTCCGGCCCTCAGTTCTTGATCAACGTGACGTCGTCGAAGCAGACCTCGGTCAGGACCTACGGAATCAGCGCGCGCCCGAGGCGGCAGAGCCACCAGCGGTGGGGGTAGGCGCCGCGGTCGCTGCAGCTGTCCAGATCGTGCCCGACCTCGACCTGCGGGCCGACGACGCGCCCGTCCGCGAGGTCGAACGCGCAGGCGAACCGCCGCGCGGACCATCCGGGACGCGCCGTGAACGATCCGGCCTCGGGCTGCGCGCCGGATGTCGTCCGAAGGCCGACCGTGACGTGACCCCGGTCATCGAAGACGGCGCCTGCCTCCTCGTAGCTGGCGCCCGCGGTGCGCGCGCAGGCGGCCTCGAAGCCGGCGCGCTCGTGCGCGACGCGCAGCCGGAGCATCAGCCAGACCCCCAGGAACGCCAGCGCGACGGCGCCGATCCGCCGGAACCGCGCCAGCCGCATCTACGGCGTGCCGCGTGTCGGGAGGGGAGACGAGGCGGGAGGCGCCGAGGGCGGCGTGCCCGGCGTGTCGCGCCCGGCGGACGAAAGACGATCGGCGGTCTCGAGCAGGCTGTTCGCCAGATCGCGCGCCAGCGGCACGTCGCGCGCGATCGTGCGAGACACCTCCCGGCCGCGCCGCCGCTCGTCGGGCGAGCCGGGATTGGCCAGCGCGTGGCGGTAGTCGAGCGTGTGCAGCACCTGCATGCGGACCGTGTCCCCGACCCGTGCCAGCAGATCGCGTTCATCGGCGCCGAGCGCGGTCGGCGGCCACTCGCGCCAGCCGGTCGGCCCCAGCACCCACAGGCGGCCGAGCTCGCCGAAGGCGGCGGCCTTGGGCAGGTCTTCGATGATGGCGATCCGCCGATCGTCCAGCGGAAATTGGCGGCCGTAGATCTGGTACAGCAGCGCGCCGTCACCGCCCGTCTCGACGCGGACGACCAGGCCTCCGAGATCGAACAGCGGCAGAGTCCCGCTCGCCAGCGCGTCTTTCACCCGGCCCCGCTCGGGCAGCCCGGGCGCGCCGGGCGATCCTTCCGCCGTGATCGCGCGCGGAATGCGCCGCTTCTTGCGCATGAAATCGACGAGCTGATCGATGCCCACGACGACGTTCAGCGCGCCATGTCCCTTGTAGCCGGCGTGGTAGACGCCGACCAGCTCGAGATCCCGCGTCCGGCACGACGCCGCCAGGACCGGGCTCCCGGAATTCCCTTCCGACAGCAGGGCGTCGATGACGAAGTCGACGTGGTCCCAGCCCTGTTCCTGATCGCGGTCGTAGGGGTTGACGACCTTGCCGCTGGACACCGCCTGCATCACGCCGAGCGGGAAGCCGCGCACCTCGACCGCGTTGCCCTGGCGCAGGCCGCCGCTCTTGCCGATCTTGTACGGCATCACGGTCAGCCGCTGCCCCGCCTTCAGGATCGCCGCGTCGAGCAGCGGGTCGACCGCGATGCGGGTCAGCACGATCTGCCCGGGCTCGAAGTCGTCGCGCTCGTCGCGGACGATGCGCAGCTTGTCCTCGACGCGCTTGCAACCGTCGGCGACGCCGTCGATCCGGTGCAACGAATCGGTCACGTCGGGCCAGACCGCGACGTGCTCGTTGGTCATCAGGTAGGTCTCGCCGCCCGAGACCTCGTAGGCGAACGCGCTCCCGAGCTCGCTGGCCTGCACGCGGCGCCGGCGCAGCTTGCCGTCCGAACCGAAGAACGGACACTCGTACTTGGCGGTGCTGCGAATCAGGTAGCTGTACTGGCTGCGCGGCCCCTGTTCGAGATCGCGCGTCCGCATCGACTGGACCTGCAGCGTGTCGGCGTATTCGCCTTCGCAGATCATGCCCGTCGTCGCGGAGAGGCGCGACCGCGTCACCAGCTCGAAGGCGATCCCGATGACCAGCAGCGCCCCGATGAGAGGCATCGAGCGCGGCAACCAGCCTGATATGAATCGGAACTTCATCCGCAGCCCGACTTTCAGCGTAGCATGGGCCCCCCGAATCCCCTCAGAACCCTCAAGGGTTCCGAACCTCCCGCGATGGGCTCGCGTGGGCGAAGCCCACGCTCCCCCACGCGATCCTCCGATTTCCCCAATGGCGAAGACACCGACGGCGACACAACACGAGATCATCCGGGCCGCCGTTGCGCTCGCCACCAAGTCAAACGTCGATCACCTGCTCTATGTAGGAGATCTGCCGCTGCCGGAGGAGACCTTTCGGGGCAAGCCCCGGGCGCGCAAGAAGCTCGTCCAGGCGGTCGTCGGCATCAGCCAGCGCGAGGTGATCGAGGCCACTGGCATCCCGGTGCTGCCGCTGCCCGACTACGATCTCGGGCGCCCGGAGAAGCTGAAGATCGCGCTCGTCAGCGGCATCGCGCGCGGCCTGTACAAGGAAGGGGACGTCGTGGTCGCCCTGCTGGCGCGCAAGCCGGCGGCGATGCCCGATTCGATCATGGTCGTCACCGTCGGCCAGGAGGAGGAAGACGGGTCGTTCGGCTTCCTGCAGGCGGAGGGCGTCTCGGCGGGCGTCATGGACGCGCTGATCGAGCTGGCCGTCAGCATCGGCGTCGAGGGGTGGGAGGGGCGGCCGGTCGGCGCGCTGTTCGTCGTCGGCGATTCCAACCTCGTCATGGAAAAATCGCGGCAGCTGACGCTCAACCCGTTCCAGGGCTATTCCGAGGACGAGAAGAACATCATGAACCCCGATGTCCGCCACGCGCTGCACGCGTTCGCGGTGCTGGACGGGGCGTTCATCGTGCGCGAGGACGGCGTCGTCGTCGCCGCCGGCCGGTACCTGAACTTCGACGAGGAGCAGGACCTGGACGTGCCGCTCGGCCTCGGCGCCCGACACATGGCGGCCGCCGGGATCTCGCGCGACACCGAGGCCATCGCCATCGTCGTCTCCCAGACCTCGGGATCGGTCCGCGTCTTTCGGCGCGGCAAGGCTGCGCTCGAGCTGGCCCCGCGCGTCCGCCGTTCGTGATCGATCCCTTGAATCACGCGCTATTTGCGAGGGTCTGAGCTTCCAGATACGATGCGGGTGGTGCGTACAGCTCGGCTCCGGAGGATCCAGCCCCTGTCAGTCTTCCGCCTCGTTCAGATCGCGATCGTCGCGTTGGTGGCGATCAGCGCGGCGCCCGCCCGGGCGCAGGACGCCGAGAAGGCCCGCCTGTTGTTCCAGCAGGGGTCGAAGTATTACGACCTCGGGCAGTTCGACAAGGCGATCGAGGCCTGGCAGCAGGGCTACGACCAGAAGCCCGATCCCGGCTTCCTCTACAACATCGCGCAGGCCTACCGGCAGAAGCAGGACGCCGCCAAGGCGATCTTCTTCTACAAGGGCTACCTGCGGAATTCGCCCAAGGCGCACAACCGCGTCGAGGTCGAGCAGAAGATCGCGCAGCTGCAGAAGCAGCTCGACAGCGGCGGGGCGGCCACCCCCCCGCCGCCGGGAAATACGACCACGCCGCCCCCGCCGGGGAACACGACCACGCCCCCGCCGCCGGGAAATACGACCACGCCGCCGCCGCCGAACCCGACGGGGCCGACGGTGACCGCGCCACCGCCGACCGAGCCGCCGCCCGCGAACCCGGTGCAGCCACCGCCTCCGCCGGCGCCGGACGGAACGCCGACGACGGTCGCGATGACGCCGACGCCGCCGTCGGCCATGACCGACAACCGCATCGACATGACCGCGGGGGTCGGCCCGGCTTTCTGGCAGTCGGGCGTCAACGGCACCGCGGCGCCGTCGTTCGTGTTCTCGCTGGGCGGCGGCTGGCTGTTCGGGGCGCCGGCGTCCCGCTTTCGCTTCCGGCTGGGCGCGCTGTTCGGCTACACGTTCCTGGCCGCCAACGAGGACAAGTCGAACGTCGGGTTCGTGTCGTTCCTGGCCGATCCGGCCCTGGAGATCCGGCTGACCGACTCGGGCCGCCTGTACGCCGACGTCGATTTCGCGGTGGGCGTGCAGATGGTGACGGGCCTCAAGGCGCGATCGAAGCTGCTGGATCCGACCGTGCCGCTGTCGGTCAGCGGCGCGCAGGGGATGACGGAGATTCGCGCCGGCGCGGGGGTCGGGTACCGGATCACGCCGGACCTGGCCGCGGTCAGCTCGATCTCCCAGAGCTCGAGCCCGAAGAAGCAGCACTTCTTCGACGACATCAAGCGCGTCGAGTGGCTGTTCGGCATGGCGTATCGTTTCTAGTGTGCAGTGTGTAATCCTCGCGGGCGGGCGGGCGACGCGAATGCGGCCGCTCACCGACCGCATTCCGAAGGCGCTGATCCCGATCGCCGGGCGGCCGTTCATCGATCATCAGCTCGACTGGCTGGCGGGTCACGGCGTGACGGACGTCGTGCTGTGCGTCGGGTACCGGAGCGACGCCATCCGCGCGCACCTCGGCGGTGAGGGCGGCGGACGGAGCGGCCTGCGCATCCGCTTCGTCGACGAGGGTGACGATCTGCGCGGCACCGCCGGCGCCCTGCGGCTGGCGCTGGACGAGGGGGCGCTGGAGCCTGCGTTCCTGGTCACCTACGGCGATTCGTTCCTGCCCGTCGACTTCGCCGCCGTGTTTGGCGCGTTCGGCGGCTGCGGACGCCCGGCGCTCATGACCGTTTTCCGCAACGACGGCCGCTGGGACACCAGCAACGTCATCTTCGAAGGTGGGCGCGTCGTCCTTTACGACAAGCAACGGCAGACCCGACCGGCGGGCGACTTCGCGTACATCGACTATGGTTTGAGCGCGATGTCGCGTCAGGTGATCGCCGACGAAGTCGCGCCCGGCGCCCGCGCGGATCTGGCGGCGCTGTGGCACGCCCTCAGCGTGCGCGGCGACCTGGCCGGCTTCGAGGTCACGCAACGGTTCTACGAGATCGGATCGCCCGAAGGCCTGGAGGATTTCGAGCAGTGGCTGAGCCGCGGGGGCTGATCGTTCTCGACCGCGACGGCGTGCTCAACGCGCTCTGCGACAACCCGTCGGAGCCGCGGCCGGACAGCCCGCTGCGGACCGCCGAGGTTGCGGTGTTCAGCTGGGTCCCGGGCGTGCTGCGCGACCTGACCCGCGCTGGATTCGGGCTGGCCATCGCCAGCAACCAGCCGGCCGCTGCGAAGGGCAAGACCACGCGCGCCGAGCTGCAGGCCGTGCACGCGGCCGTCGTGCTGGCGGCGACGGCCGCGGGCGGCGTCATCCTGAGCTCGCACATCTGTTATCACCGCGCCGAGGACGCGTGCACGTGCCGGAAGCCGGCGACGGGGCTGCTGGCGGAGGCGTTCGCGTTGCACGCGGGCTTCGATCGGGCTGCCTCGTGGATGGTCGGCGACCGGGCGTCCGACGTCATCGCCGGCGCGGCGTTCGGGCTGCAGACGGCCTTGCTGGCGACGGGCGACGCCGCCGGCGAGGAACGCGCGGCGCTGACCGCGCGCGATTTGGAGGCGACGTACACCGGCCGCGACCTGCGCGACTTCGCGGCGTACGTGCTGCGGGTCGCCCACTGATCAGCAGAGGCCGAGGTGCGCCTGAAGCGCGTGCATCAGAAGCGGGTTGTGGCGATCGAAGTGCTTGAAGTAGCCGGTGAAGCCGAGCAGCACGCCCGCGACGATGGTCGCCACCGCCAGCGTCCCGAATAGCCACGCCGTCGCGCGGCGCCCGCGCGCGCTCGCGGGCGCGGCCAGCAGCCGCCAGCCGCCGAAGATCGCGACCAGCAGCAGCGTCGTCGAGTAGTCGTTCTGGTAGCGCATGGTGGTGACGTTCAGGAGCAGCAGCGGCGACACGCCCGCGAGACAGCCCGCCAGCGCCACCCACAGCCACCGCCCGGGCGTCATCCACCCCCACGCGGACGCGGACGGGGACGGGGGCGTCGCTGGCGTCGTCGCCGTCGCGCGCGTCAATCGCCACCGCGCCAGCGCCACGATCGGCGCCGCCAGCGCCAGCCACATGAAGGGCGCGACGACCAGCAGTCCCAGCGTCGGCTCCGAGGTGTAGTGGTCGGCCGGCCAGGTGATCGGCAGCCATGCGGGGGCGGAGACCCGCGTCGCATCCCACGGCGCCGTCAGGTACGGAAACGCGCAGCCGAGACGCGGGGGCGCGAACGCGTGCGTGTAGAGATCCGGCACGGCGAAACGCAGCCCCAGAAACGGCTTCGGATAGGTCATCGTGTAGCGAAGCCCGAATTCGGTCCAGGCGCCGAAGCGCACCTTGTTGATCACCAGCAGCGCGAACCCGGCGGCGACGGCCGGCGCCACCACGGCGATGGACGGGCCGATCCACCCCGGCGTTCCCTCGGCCGGGCCGCGCGGCCGCCGCCAGTACCAGAGCGCGGTCAGCAGAGCCAGCGCGATGGCGGTCGGCATCTGGGTCAGGCGCGAGCCGCCGGCCAGCCCGAAGGCGATGCCGGCGGCCGCGGCGCAGGCGGTCGCGGCGGGGCCGCTGCGCGTGTGAAGCGACCGGTAGCCGAAGCAAAGTCCGATCAGCAAAAACGCGACGGCGCCCATGATCGCCGCCTCGTAGACGCCTCCGCGCGCCAGCGTGTAGGGCGTGGGATGCGCGAGCGCGAAGACGAGCATCGACAGCGCCACTGCCCACCGCGGCGGGCGCGGCACGGTGTGGCGCGCGACCTGCCGGATCAGCAGCGTCCCCGCGATCAGGCGCGCCATGAAGAACCCAAACGTCAGCGCGCCGTCGCCGACGGTGACGCCGTGGAAGAGGACCTTGATGGCGGCCCCGATCATCGCCGGCACCAGCCCCCAGTAGATGTAGAGGTGGCCCTGGAAATACGTGTGGTCCCAGCGCCAGAACGGCATGTTCCCGATGTCCCAGGGGTCGGCAAGCTGCATCAACGCGCGCGACGGCGGCTCGAGCAGGTGGATGTGCCCGCTCACCAGCGCCTGGGCCTGGGTCTCGTAATATCCCGTCCAGGCCGGCCACCTCGTCATGTGGCCGGCCGAGACGACGAACACGTAGTAGACGCCGACGGCGATCCAGAGGCCGCAGAGCGGTGCCAGGTTGCGCAGCGTTCGTTTCAGCATCGCGAGAACAGCGCGACCCAGCGCCGGTACAGATCGGGGTTGTGGTGTTCGAACATTCCGTCGTAGCCCTGCACGCCGAGCAACAGCCCGATGGCGATCGTCGCGCCGCCCAGGGCGACGACGGTGAGGGTCAGGAGTCGGCCCGGCCACGGCCGGTCGCCGGCCTGCTCGGGGCGACGCCGTGGGTCTTGCTGGCGGCGCTGGCCGCCGCGCTGGTGATCGCGACGCTGCGCCACGCCCGCCGGTCGCCCGACGAGCTCGCCGGCCCGACGGCCGATCCGGCCCGCGCCCGCGCCCGCCTCTGGTGCGGCGCCGCGCTGCTGACGCTCGGCACGGTCACCGGCCTGCCCGAGATCACCGAGTTCTTCGCCTCGATGCGCTTCCTCGGCGACGTCGCGGGCGGCCTCGTGCTGGCGGGCGCC
>DATFXS010000843.1:0-4820 GCA_035315605.1 Polyangia bacterium | reverse complement strand
CCCGGCAGCCGTTCGGCCGCGCGCGCCGGCCACGGCTTCACCTGATCGAACAGGCGGAACAATAGCCCGCCCACGATCAGCGCGCGCCAGGTCGGCGGCGCCGCGATCCAGGTGCAGAGCACGCCCGCCACCTCGTCGACGCAGACGATCTGCGGATCCTTGACGCCGAGCCGCCGCTCGACGCGCCCGGCGGCCCAGACGCCGACCGCGGTCACGACCAGCGCGGCGGCGGCGACCGCGACCGGCCCGTGCGGCCGCAACAGCAGATAAAGCGGGATGGTGCCGATCGTCCCCGCGTGGCCCGGCGCGTACGGCACGTGGCCGCACCCGAACCAGACGCCGATCGCGTGCGCGATCCGGTCCGCCCACCCGTCGAACGGCCGTGGTTTAGCCGCGTCGGTCATGGGCCGGGATCGCGTCGAGCGCAGGCCGGCTTTGCCGGCCGGAGCTCATCGCGGGAGGGGTTGGGAGGGGAACAGGGTGGGGGCCACCCTCCCCTCCCATGTTCACGACTGCCAGAGTCGTTCGCGCTCGACGACATCGAACACCTCTCGCAGGATCTCCACGCCGTTTCGTGCCGTCGCCTCATCGATGGTCAGCGCCGGCTGGATGCGGAAGCTCGCGGCGTACGCCATCGTCAGGAGGCCACGCTTCACCGCCTCCGTGAAGATCCGTTCCGTCACGCGCCGCGGGAGCGGCTGCTTCGTCGCCTTGTTCGCGACCAGCTCCATCCGGATCAACAGGCCCACGCCGTCGACGAAGCCGACGAACGGATACCGTTCGACGAACGACTCCAGCTCGCGCTTCAGCACGTCGCCGACGACGCGCGCGTTCTCGGCCAGGTTCTCCTCGTCGATGATCCGCAACGCGGCCGCGCCCGCCGCGGCGCCCAGCGGGTTGCCGCCGTAGCTGGACGACGATCCCGACGGGTTGCCCCAGGGCCGCGCCTCCGAGATCTCGTCGGTGGTCAGCAGGCCCGACAGCGGGAAGCCGCCGCCGAACGCCTTGCCGATGGTGACGACGTCGGGACGGACGCCGGTGTGGTCCGTACCCCAGCGCTTCCCGGTCCGCCCGAGCCCGGTGATCATCTCGTCGGTGATCAGCAGCGCGCCGACCTCGTCGGCCATCCCCCGCACCGCGGGCAGGAACTCCTTCGGCGGGATCACGTTGCCGGCCGTCCCCTGCATCGGCTCGACGATCACCGCCGCGATCGCGCCCGCCCCCGCGGTCTTCACCTGTTTGCGCCCGATCTCGGCGCAGGCGATGCCGCAGCTCGGGTACTTGAGGCCGACCGGACAGCGGTAGCAGTCCGCGTAGGGGATCTGGTGCGCGCCCGGCACCATCGGTCCCAGCTTGTCCTTGAACGTCGATCCCATCAGCGACAGCACGCCCATGGTCTTGCCGTGGAAGCCGCCCCAGAAGCTGACGAACTCGTACTTGCCCGTGTGGCACTTGGCGAGGCGGAGCGCGCTCTCGACCGCCTCTGCCCCGCCCGAGTAGAGCTGCAGCCGGTGCACGCCCGGCGCGGGAGGCTTCGACGCCAGCCGCTCGGCCAGCTCGACGCGCGCCTCGGAGGTGAACGACCCGACGGAGATGGCCGCGACCTGGTCCTGGACGGCGCGCACGAAGGTCGGGTGTGAATGCCCGAGCGCGTTGACGTTGATGCCGCCGATGAAGTCGAGGTACCGGTTGCCGTCGACGTCGGTGACCGCGCTGCCCCGCCCCTCGGCCACGACGATCCCGGCCATCACGGCGTATCCCTGCAAGCCCGGCGCGACGTGGGCGTCCTCGCGCGCCCGCAGCGCGCGGCTGCCCGGGCCCGGCACCTCGGTGCGAATTTCGGCCTTCTGATCCTTGGGCTGGCTCTGGTTCATGCGCGCGACGACGGGCGATGAGTAAACACGAAAAACCGCATCAACGGGTAGTTCCAAGCGTTGCTGACGATGGTCGACGTGATCACCCGGGCCAGGAAGTAATGCATGTGCGGCACCTTCAGGAACAAGTATTCGCCCAGCGTGTTCAACCCGAGGCTGAAGCCGGACACCAGCGCGTAGCGCCACACCTGACCGCCGAGCGAGCTACCCGAGGCCCGGTAGGTGAAATGCCGATTCAGCGTGAAGCTGGTGATCGCGCCGGCTGACGCCGCGATCGGGACCGCCGCGACCGGCCCGACATGGGCCAGCTCGACCGCCCCGACCATCACGCTGTAGTCGACGACGGTGGCGACGATGGCCGTGAAGTGGTGGCGGATCCACTCCCAGACGCGCGAGTACGTGCCCGCCTCCAGGCGGTGCGACGGCTGCGGCTGCTGCTGCGCCAACGGAACGTCAGACCTGGCCGGCTGACGTGTCCGGCTTGCTGCCGATCGGCTCGCCGGCCGCGTCGCGCGAAGCGGACGCCTTCTCCTTCGCGCGCAGCAGGCCGTTGATCGCGCTGAACCGCTGCATGACCGAGATGTTCGACACCACCGCGACGATGCTGAGCGCCAGGATGATCGGCAGCTCGCGCACCGCCAGCGACGGCGAGGTCGCGAAGATCGCCATGCACGGGGGCGTGAAGGCCGCGCCGAAGATCAGGTAGGCGGCCCGCTCGCCCCGGCGCATCGCCCCGCGCGGCGCGGGCACCCCCATCGCCTCGGCCTTGGCGGTCGCGTAGCTGACCATGAACGACCCGACGATCGCCGCCAGCACGATGAACAGCACCTGATCGTGGCTTCGGTAGTAGTAGACAAGGCCGCCGAAGAAGAACATCTCGCCGTAGCGATCGACGGCGGCGTCGATCACCTCGCCCGCGCCCGACGACACGCCGGTCTTGCGCGCCAGCAGTCCGTCCAGGATGTCGCAGAAGGTCGCCATCACCGCCAGCGCGGAGGCCAGGCCGAACCAGCCGAAGCCGAGCGCCACGCCCGCGCCCGCCGCCGGCAGCAGCGAGAACAGCGTCACCATGTTGGGCGTGATGTGCAGCGCGGCCAGGAAGTCGATGATCGGCTCGAGGATCCAGTACACCATCTCCATCGTCCGCTTGTTCAGGAACACGCTGCCGCCGTCGGCGTCGGCCCGGGCGTGGCGCCGCCGTCCGATCAGCGCGCTGCGCACCAGATAGGCGCCCAGCAGGCCGAAGAAGAAGATGATGTTCGCGATGGCGATGGTGAGATCAGCCACGGGACACCATCCGGTCACTGACGTCGTCACCCGCCAGCGCCGCCAGCCCCGCGAGCGGCAGTTCCTTGCTGCCGTCCCGCGCCGACGCGTACGCGGTCGAGATCAGCTGCACGCACAGGAACGCCTCCTCGGCCTCGCGCCCGACGAACTCCTTGCGATCGATCGCGCCCCGGAAGTCGTCGAACAGCGAATTGAACCAGGTGACGTGGCTGGAGTCCATCCAATCTGAGGATATGGCCTCCCGCTCGAAACGCCAGGAAGTTGGCCCCCCGTCCCCGGATCCACCCTGGGTGCCCGGCGTGCGCTCGCGGACGGCGACCTCGATGTCGTCGTCCTCGACGCGGATCGCGCCGCGCTCGCCGTGGACCGTGTACATCACCTTGCGCACCCCCGCGTTCCAGGACAGGTGGGCGGACGCGACGCCGGTCGGGAAGCGCAAGCTGCACGAGAAGTCGTCCTCGGTGTCGAACGGACCCATCGTCACCGCCCGCGCGGTGATGGCGGTCGGGTAGGCGCGCAGCCATTCGAACGCCAGATAGAAGGTGTGGCTGCCGTGGTCCATGGCGATACCGCCGCCCGAGTAGCGCCGCTCGCGCCGCCAGTCGGTGCGCCAGCCGGGCACGCCCTTGGCGTGCGTGTCGCGGAACGTCTGCAGCGTCACCAGGTGCACCTTGCCGATGCGGCCCGATTCGATCACGCGCCGCACCGCCTTGATGACGGGCGCGTGCTTGTAGTTGTGGCACGGGTACAGCACGCGCCGCGCGCGGTTCGCGTGCCGCAGCATCGCGCGCGCCTCGTCGATGCTCGCCGCCAGGGGCTTCTCGCACAGCACGTGCAAGCCGGCGTCGAACGCGGCTTGCGCGATCGCGGCGTGGTCGCTGGGCGGCGTCGCGATGTCGACGAAATCGAGGCCACCGGCCTCCGCCGCGAACAGCGCCTCGTGGTCGGCGTAGATACGCGCCTCGGGCCACGCGGCCGCCGCCGCGGCCCGCCGGTCGGCGGAGATGTCCGCGATCGCCGCGATCTCGACGTCGGGGCGCTGGCGGTAAGCCGCCGCGTGCCCCTTGTCCATGATGAACCCGTAGCCGATGACGGCCCCGCGCAGTTTCTTCATGAAAACACCTGTATAAATCCCATTTTCGCGGCTTCCGTCAAGTGATGCCCCCCACCCAGATCGTCGTGGCCAGCCACAACTTGATGCACGGGCTGCGGCTAGGTTCCCTGATCCCGCATTACGTCGCACTGCGCGACGGCCCCGGGCTGGACCTGCTCTGCCTCCAGGAAGACCGTTTTCTGGCCGAGGGGCCCGACCTGCCGAGCGCCCAGATCGCCGCGGCGCTGGGGCCCGATTACGCGGTCGTGGCCGACGACGCCTGCCCCGGCCTGGCCTTCGTCCACGACGCGCGAACGCTGGCCTGCGAGGGGCACGCCGTCGTGCCGCTGCCCCTGCTGCGGGCCCTCAACGCCTTCGAACGCCTCTACATCGTGGGTGGCAAGACCAAGCAGAAGTTCATGCTGCTCGCCGAGATTCGCCCCCGCGGCGGGGCGCCGTTCGCGGCGGCCTGCTTCCACCTGGACACCGCGGGCGGCAACAGCCACCGCGCGACGCAGGTCGAGGCGATCGCCGCGGCGCTGCGCGACCGCGACCGGCATCGGCGT
>DATFXS010000842.1:0-8799 GCA_035315605.1 Polyangia bacterium | reverse complement strand
GCAGGCCCGCCAGTAGGCGTTCATCACCTCCAGCTCCTTCGCGGTCAGCGGGCCGCTCGCCGCGTGTCCCTTGGCGGACGTCGCCGCGCCGCGGCCGTGTTCCTTAGCCGACAGCGGCGTTCCCCGGGCGTGCATCACGCCCGACTCCCTGGTCCCGACTGAATGTGCCACGGTATGTCTCCCGTTGCTGTTGTTCCGGTGTTCCACGGCTGGCGCCTCGCTCGCGTTCGGGCCCCCTAGGCGGGGGCGGCCTCGCTCTCCATATCGGTGCGGTAGCTGCCGAGCACGGCGGCGCTGTTGCACCGGGCCCGGTGATGAAATGCCTGCTGGGCGGCCGCGACGTTCTCGCGCCGTCCCTTCCAGATCGCCATCGCCTCGTCCTGCAGCGCGCGGCCGTAGGAGTAGCTGAGGGTCCACGGCTTCATCGTCGCCAGCTGGTTGATCGCGGCGAGGTGCTCCGTCGCCAGCCGGTAGTCCTGTCCGCCCGACAGGAAGACGATCGCGGGCACGGCCGGCGGCACGTGCCGCAACAACGTCCGCACCGTCGCCGTCGCGACCTCCTGCACCGAGGCCTGCCGCGGGCAGTCCGCGCCCGAGATCACCATGTTCGGCTTCAGCAGCATCCCTTCCAGAAGCACGTTCTGATCGAAAAGCGCATCGAACACCGACTGCAGCACGTGCTCGGTCACGTCCGCGCAGCGCTCGATGTTGTGCGGCCCGTTCATCAGCACCTCGGGCTCGACGATCGGGACCAGGCCCTGCTCCTGGCAGAGCGCCGCGTAGCGCGCCAGCGCGTCCGCGTTCGCGTGGACGCAGGTTCCTGTCGGCAACCCGTCGCTGCTGATGGTGAACACCGCCCGCCATTTGGCGAACAGCGCGCCCATCCCGCGGTACTCCTCCAGCCGTCCTCGCAGTCCGTCCAGGCCTTCGGTGACGCGCTCACCCGGCGCGCCCGCCATCGGCCGCGCCCCGCCGTCGACCTTGATTCCCGGAATGACGCCCTGGCCGATCAGCAATTGGATCAGGGGCGTCCCCGTCGAGCTGGTCTGACGGATCGTCTCGTCCTGCATGATGACGCCGCCGATGTACGCCCCGAGATTTGGCGTCGTGAAGAACATCTCCCGATAGTCACGCCGGCTGTCCGGGGTCGACTCGATCCCGTGATCCGTCAAGCGGGTCGTCAACGTGTGGGGCGTCTCGTCCGCGGCGAGAATGCCTTTCCCGCGGGCGACGATCGCCCGGGCGGTCTCCTCGAGCGCTGGCGGCGTCATGTTCTGCTCCTTCGTGTTCGCATCATCTCGAGCGCCGCCCGCGCGCCGGCCGGTCCTCGTCGAACGTAAGGCGCTCGGGCGCACCGGCAATCAGCGGCGCCGCGGCCGATCCGCGCGCGGCGCGCTGAAGCTTCGAATCCGGAAGATCCGCACGGCGCCGGCCGCCCGCCCGCGCCCATCCTTGATCAGCGGCGGCGGCGCGGAGGCGACCATGATCAAGCTGCTCATCGCTGATGTCGACGGAACGCTGGTCACCCCGACCAAGTCTCTGACGCCGCTGACGTGCAACGCCGTGGCGCGGCTGCGGGCGGCGGGCGTCGACTTCACCATCACCAGCGGGCGGCCCCCGCGGGGGATGAAGATGCTGGTCGAGCCCCTCGGGCTGACCGCGCCGGTGGCCGCGTTCAACGGCGGCATGTACGTCCGGTCGGACCTGAAGACCGTGCTGATGCAGCGGACGATTCCGCCCCAGGTCGCGCGGCAGGTCGTCGATCACATGCTGCGGGCGGGCCTGGACGTCTGGGTCTACCAGGGCGCCGACTGGTTCATCACCCGGCCCGACGCCCCCCGCGTCGAGCGCGAGCGCAGCAACGTCCGCTTCGACCCGACGGTCGTCCCGGATCTGCACGGAGTGCTCGCGGCGCCCATCAAGATCGTCGGCGTCAGCCTGGATCAGGCGCTGGTCGCGCGATGCGAGGCCGAGCTGGGCGAACGGCTGGGCGCGGAGGCGTGCGCAGCCCGTTCGACGCCGTTCTATCTCGACGTCACCCACCCGGAGGCGAACAAGGGGATGGTCGTGCGCGACGCCGCGCGCCTGCTGCACCTGCCGCTCGATCAGATCGCGACCATCGGCGACATGCCGAACGACGTGCCGATGCTGAGCGTCGCCGGGCTGGGCATCGCGATGGGCAACGCCACAGCCGACGTCCAGCGCATCGCGCGCCACGTGAGCCGCTCGAACGAGAACGAGGGCTTCGCCTACGCCGTCGATTCATTCATCCTGGGTGAGCCGCCGATCGCGCGGACGGCGCTGGGCCTGCCGCCGCGAACGCGCGCCTGCCTGCTGGCGATCGACGCCATCGTCACGGAACGCGCCAGACTGCACGCGGCGGCCTGGAAGCAGCTCTTCGACTTCTATCTGCGCAGGCGGGCGCGCGAGACCGGCGTCCCGTTCGTCCCGTTCGATGCGGTCCGCGACTACAGCGCGCACATCGACGGCAGACACCCTCTCGAAGGGGTGCGATCGTTCGTCGTCTCGCGCGGTGTCGAGCTGCCCGAGCGCACCCTCCGCGCGCTGATCGAGCAACAGGGCGAGGTGATGGTCGACGTGCTCGCGCGCGAGCGCCTCGAGACCTACGAGGGATCGGTGCGCTACCTGCGAGCGGCGCGCGACGCCGGCCTGCACACCGCGGTCGTCACGACCGACAGGCACTGCGGCGAGATCCTGCGATCGGCCCGCGTCGGTGATCTGTTCGACGTCGTCATCGACGGCGCCATCGCGGCGGCGCAGACGCTCGCGCCCGCGCCTGCCCCGGACCTGTACCTCGCCGCCGCGAGAGCGCTCGGCGTGGACCCGGAGGAGGCGATCATCTTCGAGGACACGCCGGCGGGCGTCGCGGCCGGCAAGGCCGGTCACTTCGGCTACGTCGTCGGCATCGATCGCCGCGGCCGTGGCGACGAGCTGCGCAGTCACGGCGCCGACGACGTCGTCGCGGACCTCGCCCCGCTGCTGGAACCGGTCGCATCGTAGCTGGCGCCGCCGCGGTCCACCCCGCATGCTTGCCGGTTCCAGGAAGACGGCGCGTGGACTCCAAGAGACTGACATATCGGCCGCTGACTGCCGCCGACCTCGAGGCGTTCTCGGGTCTCGTCCAGGACGAGCACATCCGCCGTTACATGATGGACGGCAACGTCTTTCCGCCGTCGTGGAGCGCCGGCCACATACGGAGCAGCGAGGGCCTGTTCGCGCGCCTCGGTGTCGGCCTCTGGCTGGTTCACGAAAAGGTGACCGGCGCGCTGGTTGGATTCTGCGGGTTTCTGGTCCTCCCGGAAGTCCACAACGAACCCGAGCTGGTCTACGCGATGCGCGGGCCGTTCGCGGGTCGCGGCTTCGCCACCGAGATGGCGCGCGCCGCCATCGCGGAGGCGCGCGCGCGCGGCGCCTTCGCCGAGATCCTCGCCAGCGTCGACGCGATCAACGCCGCCTCGGTCAGGGTGCTCGACAAGCTCGGCTTTCAGCACGTGGCCACGCGGCCCGGCGCCTTCGGCGACATGCTCTTCTACCGGCTCGGCGGGTGACCATCCTCACGCGCCCCGCCTGCGCATGAGCTAATCGGGGCTTTCACCGATGCGCGCCGCGCGCCCGGAGTGACTACTCACACTAGGTCGAAATTCGGCCACGTGCGAAAAGCGAGGGTGCACGTGGCGTGAGTCCCCCGTCCTGCAAGCTCTGGAGGTTGGTCATGAACAAGGTGCTGCGCATCTCGCTGTTTTCGATGGCGGCGCTGCTGCCGCTGCGCGCGCAGGCCCAGCTGCTCTGCACGCTCGGCCCCGCGACGCCGCCGGCGGCGCCGTACGAACCGATGGCCGATATGCCACCGAGCGCCGCCGCGCAGGCGGAGCTGAAAAAGCTGAAGACGCTTCTCTGTCCGAAGACCTGCGGCAACAAGGTGGTGCTGTTCGCGAACGCGACGACGCCGAACACGGCGACCGTGACCGACGGCGCCGGCGGATCGAAGATCGCTTACAGCCCTGGCTTCGTCGGCGCCGTCCAGAAGAGCTACGGGCCGATCGCGACGTTCGGCATCTTCGCGCACGCCCTCGGCCATCACCTGGACGCGACCGGCAACCGCCCGGCGTGGATGAAGGACACCTGGGATGCCGAGCTCCGCGCCGACGCCTGGGCCGGCTGCGCCATCGCGAAGGCGGAGATGACGCCGTCGCGTCTGCAGGCGGTGCTGCTGGCGATGTCGACGTATCCGTCGGCGCACCACCCGCCCTGGAGCGACCGGCGGCCGGTGATCACCGAGGGCTACAACCGCTGCGGCGGCCGGATCCTCCCGCCGCTTGGCAGGGAGGCCGCCACGCAGGCGGTCAGGGGCGACGGACGCAAGGACGATGCGGTCGCCGTTTCGGCGGCACCGGGCGGCTGCACCAGCGACAAGGACTGCCGCAGCCGGCGCGCGTGTGTGAACAGCCGGTGCGTCGCCGCGTCCGAGCGCAAGCGGTGCGGCAAGGACACCGACTGCCCCGAACCGCAGGAGTGCAGCACGGCCGGCCTGTGCGTCGATCCGGGGTCGCCCGCCGGCGCCGCCTCGACGGGTGAGGCGCGGGCCGAAGCGGAGCCAGAGCCGCCGAAACCGCCGGGACCGATGCTCGCGTCGCTGCAGGAGCCGCGTCCCGCCGCGACGCCGCCCGCGCCGGCCGTCGCCGTGGCCGCCAAGGACGACACCTCCAGCTGTCAGCACAGCTGCGACGAGGTCCGCAACCAGTGCGTCGAGGCCGTCACCAGCGAGGCCAACAAGTGCGTCGCCGCGATCCGCACCGAGGCGGGCTACCGGAGCTGCTCGTGCCCCAACTATCCGGCCGGCAACAACGCCTGCTACAGCCTGTGCGCCAACGCGTACGAGAAGAGCAAGAGCTGCGCGTCCGAGGCCTTCGTGCGCGACTGCCGCACCGACGGCGATCGCTGCCGCGCGCAGTGCAAGTAGCCCACCCTCACCCTACTTCGGCAGCACGATCATCCAGCCGTCGTGGTGCGGGGCCGTCTCGGCCCACGAATCGCAGATCGGCTGGCCCGGAATGGGCGGTGGGCAGATGTGCTCGGCGACGACGGTCGATCCGCCCCAGATGATCAGGCGGCGACCGACCAGAAACGCGCGGTAGCCGTTGCGCTTTCCGAGCTCGGCGGCGTCGACGATCGACCAGCTGGCGCGATCGGCGTCCAGCACGGCGACGCGGTCGATGTTGTCGGGCAGGAAGACGACGCGGCCGTCCGGCGCGACGATGATGCGCGTCAGCGGCCCGACGTTACCGTGCGGCAGCGCGACGTCGCCGGGCGGCGGATCCAGGGTGGCCCATCGATCCGCCGCCGGATCGTAGATGCCGCCGTCGTGCTGCTGCGGCCCACTGACATCGCCAGCGCCGCCGAACACGACCAGCTTGCGACCTGTCCAGACCACCGTCCCGCCGGTGCGCGGCGCGGGAGCGTGCTCGGCCGACATCGCCTTCCACCGGTCGGCGACGGGATCGTACAGCGCGCCGTCCCCCAGCGCGTGGGCCGAGCTCGGCACGTTCGTCCCCGTGCGCCCGCCCCAGATCAGCAGCCGCGATCCGGTCCAGACGACCGCGGCCGGCTCCAGGCGCGGCGACGGCGCGCCTGCCGCCGACATCTTCTTCCAGGACTTGCGCCCGAGATCCAGCACCGCCCCGTCGCCCAGCACGCTGAAGCCCTTGCCCCACCCACCCCAGACGAAGAAACGGCGGCCGGCCAGCGCGACCGCATAGTGCGAGCGCGGCGACAGGCCCGCCTTCGCCGTCACGGCCAGCCACGCCTTGCGCGCGAAATCCCACACGGAGATCTTGTCGAACGCGTTGAACGAGCTGCCGTCGTACGACGGACGGAACGGCCGGTCCTGTCCGTCCGGAAAAGGCCAGGGCGCGCCCGGCGGCGGCTCGTTCGTCTCGGCGATCGGCGCCCAGGCATTGGCGCACGGATCGAATGCCGTGCCGGTCCATTTGCCGTCGCGCCGCTGCGCGATCACCATCTGCGAGCCGTTCCAGATCGAGGCGGAATCGAGCCAGCCCGCATCGTGCAGGCTCTTGGGCGCCCCGTCAGCGGACAGCCTGACCCAGCGCCCGACCGGGCCGCGATCCCGGCACGGGTCGGTCAGCGGGGCCGGCGCCGGCACCGGCATGAACCGCTGGGCCGGATCGGCCACGCCCGCCACCGCCTGAAGCATGAGCGCCAGCTCCAGCACCGCGGAGGACGCCATGACCATGCTCCAGGGTACCGCAGGCGGCACCGCGCCGGCTGAGCCTGCCGCGCCGTGCCGTCCGGTGTCAGGGTGATGTCGCGGACGCGCCGACCCCACTCATGGTCTGTGCATGCCAGAGTTGAGGGTGATGGCGCGACCCGGGCGGCACCGGACAGTCCAAGAGTCATAGGGATGACGTTCGAGGAGGTCTATCGCGCCCACTTCGCGTTCGTCTGGCGGAGCCTGCGCCGGCTCGGCATCCGCGAGGAGGATGCGTCGGACACCGCTCAGGAGGTGTTCATCGTCGTGCACCGCAAGCTGCCCGAGTTCGCAGGGCGCTCGAAGCTGACGACCTGGCTGTACGGCGTCTGCTTCCGCGTCGCCAGCGAGCGGCGGCGCGCCCGCCCGGCGCCGCCGCTGGGCGCACAGGAGGCTGCCGCCTTCGTCGGCCGCCCACCCGATCCCGCGACGATCGCCGAGCGGAATCAGGGTCTCGCGATGCTGGAGCGCATCCTCGATCGGATGCCCGACGAACAGCGCGCCGTGTTCTGCCTGTTCGAGCTGGAAGGGATGACGGGCGAGGAGATCGCGGAGGCGCTGGAGATCCCGCTTGGCACCGCCTACTCGCGCCTGCGTCTGGCGCGAACCGCGTTCAGCGCTGCGACCGCCGAGCTGGTCGGCTCGCCGCCGCTGCCTGTCGCCAGTCGAGGGAGGACCGCATGAGCAGCGCCAGGGATCCCGTGCGTCTGGTCGCCGACGCGAGCGCGCCGGACGCGGAGCGCGTGCTGCTGCGCCACGGCGTCGACATCGCCCCTCCCGGAGACGCCGAGGCGCGGGTCTGGCAGGGGCTGGCGGGCGCGCTGGGCGTGGCGGCGGCCGCGACGGCCGCCGAGGCGTCCGCGAAGACGATCACGGCTGGAACCAAGGTGGCCGCGGCAGGAATGACGGGGGCAAAGATCGCCGCGGTGGCCGTGGCGCTGGCCGGTCTGGTCGCGACGGGCGGCTACCTGTTGCTGGCCGGCGGGAGCTCGCGGCCGCCGGGCGGCGCCCCGCCGACCGCTGGTGTCGCGCCAGCTCCGCAGGTTCCTCCGCCGCCCGCGCCCCTTCCGCCGCCACCCGGTGCGGCGCCTCCCGCGCAGGCCCAGCCGGCCCCCGCCGTCAGTCAACCAGAAAAGTCCGGGCCGCCCGTGCACAGAGCGACGATTCGCGGTTCCGCGATCCGTCTGAAGGAAGAGACGACGTTGATCCGGGACGCCCGCCAGGCGCTGCGCCAGGGCGACGCCGCGCGCTCGCTCCGGCTGCTGGACGAATGCCGGCGGCTCTTCCCGCACGGCGTGCTGGAGCAGGAGCGAGAGCGGCTGGCGATCGAGGCGCTTGGCAAGAGCGGACGCACGTCGGAAGCGTCGGCGCGGGCCGCGGCGTTCCTGCGCCGCCATCCCGACAGCCCGCACGCGGACGAGATCCGCGGCCTCGGCTTCGGCGCGCCTGCGGGACGATGATGCGCCGACGCCGCCGGCTGTCCCTGCCCGTGCTCGCCGCCGCCGTCGGAATCGGCGGCCTGATGGCGACGCCCGCGCGCGCGGAGCCGGCGACCGCCCAGCTCGAGAGCACGAAAGCGCCCGGGGCGGCCGACTGTCCGGATGCCGACAAGCTGGCGCGCGCCGTCAACGACGGCGTCGGCCGAACCGCGGTCTTCCCGGCGGGCCCCGACGCGCCGGCCGCGCGCCTGCGGATCGGCGTCGCGTTCGAGCGCGCGGCGCGCGGCTATGCTGCGACGGTGAAGCTCGGCGGCGCGCGCGGTGGAACGCGCAAGCTGTCGAACGGCGGGCCTGGCTGCGACGCCCTGGCGAGCGCTGTCGGCGTGTTGCTGACCGTCGTGCTCGATTCGGACGCGAGCGCGACCGGCGACGCGGCCGGGGGCGCTGCGGCCGCCGGGACCGGATCGGCCGCGGCGGCGGCCCGCGACGGCGGCAGCGCCGGCATGAACGCCAATCTCGGTTTCGGCGGCGGCGTGGCGGAGGGGCTGGTGGGCGGCTGGTCCCCCACCCTCGGCCTCGCCGGCACCTTCGCGTACCGGCACTGGGCGGCCCGGGTGGGCGGCCTCTGGCTGCCGAGCAAGACCAGCGACACCTTTCCGGGACGCGTCGAGGTCGGCCTGGCGGTCGCGCGGCTCGCGTTCTGCGTGACGACCGCCGACGATCATCGATCGCGCGTGACGCCGGGACTGTGCGCGCAGCAGCAGATCGGCTGGATGCGCGGCAGCGGCATCGACTTCCGCACCGCGACCGCCACCGATGATCGGCTCTGGCTGGCGACGGGCGCGGCGTTCGTCGCCAGCGGCGCGCTCGAACGATCGTTCGGCTGGGAGGTCGAGATCGGCGCGGTCCGCCTGCTGCGGCAACAACGGTTCGTGGTCGACAACTTCGGCACCGCGTACGAATCGGACCCGTTCGCGTTCATGACCACGCTGTCGTTCATGACCCGCGTCTGGTGATGCGTTCGCGCGTCGTTGCCCTCGTCGCCTGCGTCTGCCTGGCGTTCTCGGCGGGATC
>DATFXS010000841.1:0-5704 GCA_035315605.1 Polyangia bacterium | reverse complement strand
CCAGCGCCGCCCGTGCCCGCGGCGCCGCCGCCCGTACCCGCGGCGCCGCCGCCGCGGCCACCGTTCGATCCGCCGATCCCCGTCGTGCCGCCCGTGCCACCGCGACCGCTGGATCCACCCCGACCAGCGCTGCTGCCGCCGTTCGATCCCCCGGAGCCGCCAATTCCGCTGACGCCGCCGCGCCCGGCACTGGCACGACCGGCCGTCGATCCGCCCGCGCCGCCCGCGCCGCCCGCGCCGCCCGCGCCACCCGCGTCCGTCCCCGCGGCACCGCCCCGGCCGGCATTGCCGCCTCCCTTGCCGCCCGTCTCCGAGCCCGCCGCGCCGCCGTGGCCCGCGCTGGCGCCGCCATGGCCGGCGTTGCCGCCTCCCATGCCGCCCGGCGACGCGTCCGGCGACGTCGAGACCCCGCCGCAGCCGGCAAGCGCCAGGCCCAGCGAAAACACCGCGGCCGCCAGCGCGCGCGCCGCCGTCACCGCTCGCGTCCTTCCGGTTGGCGCAGCCGCGAGAAGAATCCGCGCAGCAACGCCGCGCCCTCGGCCGCGAGCACGCCGGGAACGACCTCGACCCGGTGGTTCAGCCGCGAATCCTCGGCCAGCGTGTACAGCGTCCGGACCGCGCCCGCCTTCGGATCGTCGCAGCCGAAGTAGAGCCGCCGGACGCGCGCGTTGACCAGCGCGCCCGCGCACATCGGACACGGCTCCATGGTGACGTAGAGATCCGCGTCGACGAGCCGCCAGCGTCCCAGCGCCGCCGCTGCCCGGCGCAGCGCCAGGATCTCCGCGTGCGCCGTCGGATCGCCGCCGGTCTCGCGTTCGTTGTGCGCCACCGCCACCACCTCGTCGCCCACCACCACCACGGCGCCGACCGGCACCTCGCCGCGCCCGCCCGCCAGCTCGGCTGCCGCGAGCGCCCGGCGCATGAAGGCGAGCTGGCGCTCGCCGACCGGGCTTGCGCCCTCGGAAATCGACAGGGGTGCCGCGACGGTGGTCATCGGGGAGGTCTAGCCTACTTCATGGGAACCCTGAGAGGGTTCCCAAACCCTCCCGCGATGGTACGCGGCGAGCAAAGCTCGCCGGCTTCCCACGCGATCTACCGTATCATCTAACACCACACCGGAGACGCATGCCCAAGCCAGAGATAGATCTGTCGTTCGCGCGCTATGTCGCGGCGCGGAAAGGGGAAGTGGCTGCCCGGACGCGCGAGGGAGCGGCCTACGCATATGCGGGCGACATCAAGGTGCGCTCCGCGCTGGACCGGATCCGGCCGGTGACGCTTGCGGTCGAGGCGTCGGTCCGGCTGTGGCAGTCGGTCGAGAAGGCGCGGATGCTCGGGACGGCGGTCAAGGTGACCGGCAAGCAGTTCCCGCGCATCGCCAAGCTGGCCGAGACATGCGCCGAGACGCTGCGCATCCCGGTCCCGACCCTCTACGTGTCGCCCAACATCGGATCGCTGAACGCGCACACCTTCGGGACGGCCGAGGACCCGTACATCGTCGTCAACGCCGCCCTCATCGATCACCTGTCGGAGCCGGAGTTGCTGGACGTCATCGGCCACGAATGCGGCCACATCCAGAACAGCCACGTCGTTTACATGACGACGCTGCACTTCCTCAAGCACGCGGCGAACATGTTCCTCCGCTGGAGCGTCAAGCCGGCGGTGCTGGCGCTGAACGGCTGGGCGCGCCGCGCCGAGATCACCTGCGACCGCGCCGGCATGATCTGCACGCGCGACATCGACGTATCGATCGGCTGCCTGGTGAAGCTGGCGATCGGATCGCAGAAGCTCTACAAGGAAGTGAACATCCCCGAGTACCTGCAGCAGCTGACCGAAGCGCAGGCGGGGCTGGGGCGGTTCGACGAGCTGACCCGCACGCATCCCTACTTGCCCAAGCGCGTGGCGGCGCTGCGGTTGTTCTCGGAGACGACTTACTTCCGCAGCCTGGTCGGGACGGGGCGGGCGGCCGACGCGCCGGTGGACGCGCTGCCCGCCGGGATGTCGAAGGACGAATGCGACGCGCGCGTCGGCGAGCTGATCTCGGTGCTGTGATGACGGAGCCGATGGCATCGCTCGACGAGAAGAAGACGGCCATCCGGGCCGTGTTGACGGACCTCGCCGCCGCCGCCGACGCGGCGGGGCTGCCCTGGATCGCGCGCGACGTGCGCGACACGCGCCTGCCCAAGCTGGACGACGAGCGGTTCTCCGTGGTCGTGCTGGGCGAGTTCAACCACGGCAAGTCGACGTTCATCAATGCGCTGCTCGGAACGCCGTTGTTGCCGACCGGCATCACGCCGACGACGGCGCTGCTGGCCCACATCACGCACGGCGCGCGGCCGGGCGCGACCGCGGTGAGCGACAACGGCGATCGGACGGCGATCGACGCGGCGGCGCTGGCCGATCATTTGACCGTCGACGGACTGGCCAAGGGTGGCGGCAAGAACGCCGGCAAGGGAAAGAAATCGGCCGCGGTCCACCACGTCGAGATCGCGTACCCGTCCCCGCTGCTCGCCAACCGCCTGACGATCGTCGACACGCCCGGCGTCAACGACATCAACGAGCAGCGCGCCGACATCACCTACGGCTACCTGCCGCGCGCCGACGCCGCGGTGTTCCTGCTGGACGCCACCCAGATCCTGACCGCGTCGGAGCGCCAGTTCCTGGAGGAGCGGATCCTGCGCTCGACGCGCGACCGGCTGATCTTCGTGATCGCGAAGGCCGATCTGCTCGACGAGGCCGAGCTGGCGGAGACGCTGCGGTTCGCGCGACAGCACCTGACCGCGATCGTTCCCGAGCCGGCGATCTTTCCGGTGTCGGCCAAGCGGGCGCTGGCCGGCGATCGGGCCGGCTCCGGTCTGGATCCGTTCGTCGCCGCGCTGGGGGCGACCGTCGCGCACGAGCGCCGCCGGCTGCTGCTGGACAACGCGCTGGCCGATGCGACCCGCCTGTCCGCCTTCATCCGCCAGAGCCTTGCGATCCACCGGCGGTCGCTGGAGCTGCCGGTGCCCGAGCTGCAGGACCGGATCGCGCGCGCCCAGGAGCGGCTGCATTCAGGCAAGAAGGTGCTGGAGAGCGCGGCGGAGACGGTGCGCGCCGAGACTGCGGCGCTGAAGGCCCGCGTGCGCCAGGATCTGGCGGATTTCACGGCCGAGATGCGGACCGCGCTGGCGGCCGACATCGACGCGGTCGACGCCGCCGACATCCAGAAGTACCTGTCGTTCTTCGTGCAGGACACCTGGAAGGCGTGGACCGAGGCGGAGGGCGAGCGCATCGCCGCCGAGCTGGAGCGGCTGGCCGAGCAGGTCATTCAGGTCGCCAACGAGAACATCCGCGAGGTGACGGGCGGGGTGGTGAGCGATCTCGGTCCGTCGCAGACCAAGGTCGACATCAAGGTCGACACGCTGAAGTACGACGCGTCGGTGTTCGCGCTGGGCGCGCTCGGCACGACGGTGTTTCTGTTCGTCAACACGCTGGTCGGCGGCGTGCTGGCGCTGGCGGCGCCGGTGCTGGCCCTGGTGCTGCGCGGAAAGGTCGCGACCGAGGTGAAGGCCGAGGCGAAGGAGCAGGGGCCGCTGGCGGTCGACCGCGTCGCGGCGCTGATCGGGCCCAAGCTCGACGAGATCATCGACGGGTTCGGCGCCCGGCTGCTCGAGTTCGTGTCGCAGGCGGGCGACGCGCTGGCTCGCGGCATCGCGGACGTGCTGGACCAGGCGCTGCGCGAGCGCAAGGCCGCCGACGAAAAGCACGCGACGAGCGCGGACGTCAAGCAGATCGACGGCGCGATCTCGAACCTGCGCGCGATCGACGAACGGATCGCGGAGATCCGTCAGCGCGTCTGGGCGACGGACGCGTGAGGCGGCCGGCGCCCCGGGTGGCGCGCTACTCGTCCGTCGTCGGACCGCTGAGGAACGGAAGGCGCCTTGAGAACCGGAGGTGCCTGCGGAGCCGGCGCTTCCGGGGCTGCGGCGGGCCCGTCCGGTTCCGGTTGCGCTGGCGTCGTCTGTTGCGCGGGTCGCGGAGACGATGCGCCCGCCGGAGGCGTGATCAGACGCGGTCGTGGCGGGGAGAGCGGTCTGGCCCCGTAATCGGCGTCCCCGACGAGCTCTCTGCATTCGCCAGCCCAGGAGGTCCCCCAGCCGGCAGACCCGGCGTGCAGGATCAGCCACGACAGCTCCATTTGAGTCAATGCCTGGCGACCCTTCTCGCCGCCATAGGCGTCACCGGAGGCCGATGAGACGATGGCGATCGAAACCAGGTGAAGCAGCACGAAACCGACGTCGAGCACGGGCAGCGCGTAGCTCGTCGTGCACGTGTTCTTCTCGCGGCTCTTGTACTGGCTCGGGCGATCGAAGAACACGAACGAGCAGCCGGGCAGCGGCAGCAGGCCCGTCGCTGCCGCGAAGACCATCACGCGCCCCCACCTCCTGCGCCGCGCCGCCGAGGCCAACGACATCAACTGGCGATTTGTAAGCTCGCCCGCAACCGGAAGTCAATTGGGCCGGTCGCCGGTGGCGGCGCCGCTACTTGACGCCGGCGCCGTTCTGCACGGCGGTCTGCACGTTGCCGACCGCGTCCAGCGTGTAGGGGTAGCCGGGCGTGAAGGCGGCGCCGCCGATGTTCGTGTTCGAACCCTGGTTGCCGATCGCCTGGATGATGCTGTTGCTGTCGGAGTGCGAGCTGTCGACGGTGTTCGAGACGCCCGAAAACACGTTGTTCTCGTAGCGGATGTTGCAGCTGACGCCGACCTCGATGCAGGCGCTGTCGCCGGCCGCGGTGTAGAGGCTGTTGAAGATGTGCACCTTGCCGAAACGGACGCGCGGCATGCGCTGGTTGACGTTGTCGGCCCACCAGACGTGGTGGAACGTGCTGTTCAGGTGGCCCGCGTCGCTGGTGGTCGAATCCGACGAGCCAATCAGGTTCGAGAAGCGGTGTCCGGTGGCGCCGGCCATCGGGTCGGTGCGCTTGCTCGAATAGTGAAACTTGGTCCAGGAGACGGTGACGAAGTCTGCGCTGTTGTTGATGTCCAGGTTGCCGTCCGATCCATCCTCGACGTCCCCGTGGTCGAACCAGATGTGCGTCGCGGTCTCGATGTGAACGGCGTCGGCCCCCGCCGAGCAGTCGCTGGGACTGTCGGTGCAGTTGTACCCGACCACCTTGAGGTTTCGGACGATGACGTTGGACGAGCGACCCAGGTTGAGGCTGCCGTCCAGCTCCGCGTTGCAGAGGCCCCAGATCGTCTTGTTCGACCCGACCTTGAAGGTGCCCGAGATCGTGCCCGAGAGGTAGATCACCGCCGCGCCCGTGCCGCTGACGGCGGAGGTGAACGCGCTCGCGGACGAGACCATCATCGGCGTGGCGTTGCCGCCGCCGGTCGTCCCGCCCGACATGGTCGCCCACCCGATCGGATCGGCGTCCCAGGTCTGGGGCGAGCAGGTGATCCCCTGCGTGCTGATCGTGGACCCGCTGCTGCCCGCGGTGCCGGTGGTTCCCGCGGTGCCGGTGGTTCCCGCGGTACCGGTCGTCCCTCCGCGGCCCGTCGTGCCGGCGCTGCCGGCGCTGCCGCCGCTGCCACCGCGCCCCTGTGTCCCCGCGGAACCGGAGGTCCCCCCACGCCCGCCGGTGCCGCTGGTGCCGGCCCCGCCGCCGCCTCGCCCGCCCGTCGTCCCCGCCGCGCCCGCCGTCCCACCCGCGCCCGTCGTGCCTGCGG
>DATFXS010000840.1:0-5658 GCA_035315605.1 Polyangia bacterium | reverse complement strand
CGCGCCCGCCGCGGTGCCCGTGACGAGGCCGAACAGCGCCACGCCCAGCGCCTTCCGGCGGTCGAAACGATCGAGAAAGCGCGCCGCGACGACGCCCGCGATCGCGGCCGCCGCCGTGTAGCTGCCCGCGACCTCGCCGAGGTGCGCGGTCGATATGCCAAGCGCCTGCGCGAAGGCAGGGCCGAGCGGCATCACCATCATGAAGTCGAGGACGTTGACGAACTGGATCGCGCCGACGAGGAAGACGATCAGACGCTCTGATCGGGGGACGTTCGCTTCAACCATGAAGCGGCCTCCAAGTCAGGCCTTGCGCTTGGCTTCGCGCAGCGCGCGGAACTCCTCGAACGTCCCACAACGCAGAAATCTGTTCGTCCGTGTCTCGTGCCCGATCGTCGAGGTGGGCGTCTCGCCGTAGTTGTGTCCCGGGTAGACGCGCGTCTCTTCCGGCAGCCGCATCAGCCGCTGCAGGCTCTGCCACATCGCCGCCGTGTCGCCCCCCGCAAAATCCGTGCGGCCGCAGCCGCCGACGAACAGGACGTCGCCGGTAACGATGTATCCGTCCGCCAGGTAGCAGGTGCCGCCGACCGTGTGGCCGCGCGTCTCGAGCGCGCGCACGCCGCGCCGCCCGATGGCGATGTCCCGGCCGTCGGTTGCGTCGAGCAGCGCGCGCCCGCCGGCGTGCACCGCTTCCGCCTCGCGCGGGTTGACGGCCACCACCGCGCCCGTCTTGTCGACCAGCTCGTCGACCCCCTCGATGTGGTCGTTGTGGGTGTGCGTGATCAACGCCAGCTCGACCTTCAGGTCCAGCCGCTCCGCCTCGCGCAGCAGGCGATCGACCTCCCAGGCGGGATCGACGATCGCGGCGACGCGCGTCTCGGGGCAGTAGAGGATCTCGCAGAAGTTCTGGAGCAGGCCGACCTCGATCTGAACGACCTCCGGCGCTGCCGGCAGCCGGGCCGTGTCGTCGGCGCCCGAGGCTGTCATTTTCCCGGCGACCGGAACGAGATGGACGAGGCGCCGACGTTGTCGGCGCTGTCCCAGGCGCGCACGGCGACCGCGTGCGGTCCGGGCGGCAGCGACGGCAGCTTGATCGTGAACGATTCGACCAGGTCGTCGATGATGCCGTCGGCCGACGCCAGCACCTGCCAGTCGCCGCCGTCGATCGAATATTCCATCGCGACCAGCGGGCTCTGGTCGTCGCGCGCGCGGCCGCTCACGTAGGGGAACTTCACCGCCATCCCCACCACCTCCGGCTTGCGGTTGTCGACCAGGATCGGCGCCGACGTGAACGTCGCGTCCAGCGCCAGCTCGCGCGGCACGGAGCGTTCGTCGCTGGCGGTGACCTTGACGACGTACGTTCCGTCCGGCAAGCCCTCCGTGTTCCAGTCGTATTCGGTCTTGAGCAGCGGGTCCGGGCCTCCCAGTGGGCGCCAGACGGCGTCGTTCTCCTGGCGGAAGGCGAGCCGATAGTTCAGCTCGTCGCCGTCGGGGTTCTCCACCTTCCAGCGCAGCTTGATCACGGGCTGGTGCGCGCGCGGCGCCGACGCCGTCGTCGTCGCGGCCCCGGCCAGCCCACCCAGCGCGCCGATGGCGGGCGCGGGCGCGCCGCTGTCAGCCGGGCCGAGGTCGGTGATGCGCGCGCGCTGGTTCTGCGGCAGGTACGCCAGCGTCACAGCGGCCAGCCGCCCCTCCGGCGCGCCGAACGTCGCGCGGTACTGGACGTAGCGGGCGGGGGGACTGGCGACCTGCCCGACGCCGCCCTCGGCCGTGGGGTGCGGCTTCTCGAGCGGGGCGAAGCCGGTCCAGGTGACGTCGGGCTTGGCGGTGTTGCCGGAGCGGCTCTCGATGGCGACGTCGTGCGTCCCGTGCCAGCGGAAAAGGCCCCACTTCGACCGGTACTCGCCGTCGAGCACGCGCGACAGGTAGGTCGCCTGCCGCGGCGCCGCGGGCACCGCGCGGTAGATGCCGCCCACGTCGCCGGTGCCGACCAGGAAGCCGTTCCCGGCGCGCAGCAGGGTCAGCGCCTGCCGCTCGGAGACGTCGATCGCCAGCGCGGCGGTGCGGTCGGGCGAGACGCGCCAGACGCGCCCCTCGCTGCCGGTGCCGACATAGGCGCGGCCGTCGGCGTCGAACGCCAGCGTCGTGAAGTAGCCGTCGGGGATCGAAAACATCTGCTCCATCCGGCCGTCGGCGTCGATCCGGTAAAGGGCGGCCTTGGCCTTGCGCTGGCCGGGGCGGGGCAGCGAGCCCGCCGACGCCGGCGATCCCGAGGGCGCGATGGTGATCTTCGTGCCGCGCGGCGCGGCCGCGGCGCCCGGGCCGCCCAGCGGCGCGCCGCCGCCGCTCTTCTCGAAGTCGTTGACGGCGGCATACAGCGAGCCGCCGAAGCGCGCCAGCGCGCGCACCTCCTCGGCGTCGAAGTCGGCGAGCGCCTCGGCGTGTCCATCCAGCCCGACCTTGAACAGGATCGCTTCTTCCGACGTTCCCGCGTAGAGGTGCTTGTCGTCCGCGACGATCAGCGACACGACGTGCTTGTCGCCCGAATCCCAGATGGCGCGCGCGCGGCCGCCGGAGTCGATGGCGGCGATCTTTCCCGGTCCGCCCATCCCCGCGTAGACCGTCCCGCTCTTCCCGTCGATCGCCAGGGCCCAGACGTGCTCGGCCGTCAGCGTGGCGAACAGCTTCGACTTGCCGCTCTTCGGATCGATCGTGTAGACGCGCCCGCCCGGCGTGGTCCCCGCGACCAGCGTGCCGTCAGGCCGGACGGCCAGCGCGGTCACCCACGCCGCCTCCAGCGTCGTCACCAGGCGCGCCTTGCCGCCGGTCGCGCTCGTCTCGACCGCGTAGATGCGGCCCTGGTCGCCCGTGCCGAAGTAGGCGATCTTGCCGTCGGGCGACAGGACGCCGCACCAGACGAACGCGGCGTCGAGGGTGATGGGGCTGGATTTCATCCCCGGAACGACGTCGCCTGTCGGCAGCACCATGCTGGCGGTCGCCTCGCCTTCCTCGAAGTCCTTCGCGGTCGTCTGGCGGAAGGACCGGGTGACCGCGGCGGTCGCGGTGGCGCCGATCAGGAGAAGGACGGGGAGGGCGAGGGCAGCGCGCATGCAGGGGCCGTTATTGTAAGGGACATTCGGCGCTTTCGCCTGTCCCTGCCCCTCACCCTAACCCTCTATCCACTCCGCCGCTTCGCGGGGCGGGGGGACCCGAAATTACTTTCCGAGAACGTCCGACTTGACGATGAGCTGCAGGTCCTGCTTGCCGCTCACGAGCTGCTTCATCGGGTAGACGGTGCGATCGGCGATGGCGTACGAGTCGGCGCGCTTGGTCTGGTTGGACGGGCGCAGCGTGTCCATCGCGGACGCCGGCAGCCCCTCGATCAGACGCCCGCGCAGCGAAGCGCCCGCGTCCGCCGTCTGCAGCGTCACGACGATGGTCGACGCGCCGTAGTACTTGCGCATGTTGTCGATGTAGACGCTCAGCGATTCCGCCTGCGGCACGTCGGGCCGGACCAGCGCGCCCGACGAGACCTCGAGCTTGATCGCCTCTCCGGCCACGGTGCGCGGGATGACGACCGGCACCGTCTCGGTGTACTCGGGCCCGGCGTACGGCCGCAGCGTCACGCGCAGCGGAACGGTGTCGCCCGCGTGGACCTCCTGGCCGGGCAGCGAGACGCCCACGATCTCGGCCACGTCGCGCCGGTACTCGACGCGCACGTCGACGTCGATGCGGTCGAGCACGATCGGCTCGAACGGGTTGAACAGCAGGTCGCCCATCGCGCGCAGCCCGCGCGACATGGAGAGCGCGCGGCTCGACACGCCCTCGGGCGAGAAGATCTGATCGCGCAGCTCGAGCGGCGTGTACCCCTTCAGCCCGACCTTCGAGGTCACGGTGACGATCATGTCCGTGACGTCCGGCTCGGCGTCGGCTATCGCGTTGCCGACGACCAGCGAGGTCAACATCGGCGTCAGGCGCCGGTTGCGTGCCACATCGGCGTGGAAGTGGCGAGGCTCGACGCCGGGGCCGCTGACGCGGACGTCGATCGGCAGCATCGTGCTGCGCGAATCGAGGTCGCCGATGATGCACGACTGGCGGTCCTGCACCAGCGTGCCGACCTCGTTCAGCGGCGACGACATCTTGAACGACTGGGCCAGGCTGGGGAGAAACGCGTGGATCTGGGCGTCGACGAGGGGCAGGTAGACCTCGCCGATGCCGAACAGCGGGTGCCCGAACGCGAGCACGCTGCGGCCGTCGACGTAGGTGACCGTGCCGGTCGCGACCGTGCTCATGTCGCCGCGCACCAGCTCGACGCCGATCGCGGAGCCCGGTTCGACGTGGCCCGCCGCGGGCGGCCCCGGCTTGCGGCCGCCGCCCGCCTGCAGAGGCACCAGGCCCGTCGGCGCCAGCGCGTCGCCGAGCTCGGCGACCGTGCGCGCCGTGAAGCCGGAGATCGACAGCGGCACGGACGCCCGGAGCAGGCGCGGCTCGCCGGTCGCCAGCGTCGGCGCGCTGGGCGGCAACCCGAGCCCGCGCGCCAGCGCCGTGGGCGCGTCGCTCTGTGGCGCGAGCGATGCGTGCGGCACGCCGGCACTGACGTAGTGGCCGCCGCCCCTGCCGGAGGTGTCGGGCGCGGACCAGCCCTCGGCCAGCACTTCCTTGCCCGATCGCCGCGGGCGCTGGCGCTCCGCCAGCATCGTCTCGATCGGCGTCACGCCGCCCAGCGGCTCCTTCGCGAAGCTCCACGCGTAGGCGACGGCGCCGACCAGCTTGCCGTCGATGTAGACCGGGCTGCCGCTCATGCCGGCGACGATGCCGCTGTGCTCGACGCGCGCGTCCTCGGCGCGGATCAAGATGACGTCCTGCTTGGGCAGGAAGTTGCGCAGCACGGAGACGACGCGGACCTTGAACGGCTCCGGCTTGGTGCCCTGGAAGACGGTCAGCGCCTCGCCGACCATGCCCGGCTTGACGGCCGAAAGCGGCATGATCGCGGGCGGGGGCCCGGACGGGACGATGGCGCGCAACCGCACGCCGCTGCCGGCGTGTGACGTCGCCGACACGGGCAGGGGCGCCGGCGCGGCGCGGGACGGCGTGGCGGCCAGCGTCGGGATCAGCGCCAGAAGAATCGGGAAAACAACGGGGAAAACAGCGCGGCGCACGAAGCCTTGAGCCTAGGGGATGGGTCCAGCGCCGTCAACGCGTCCGGGCGTTTTCGAGGCGCAGGGGCCGGGTGGGGTGGGGTCGCACACGTCCTTGACAGCGATACGACCGGGCGACCATCATCGGACGTATGAAGGTGTTCCTGGGCGTCTGCGCGCTGATCGCCGGCATCGCAATCGCGACCGCGAGCTGCGGTCCGCAAGAACATTTCTGTCCGACGACCAACCCGGATCCCGCCGACTTCAGCTGCCACGCGAACAACGACGCGATGGGCGGGCAGGGCGGCCAGGACCAGGGGCCGTGCGACGGCGGATCGGTCTACATCTGCAACAACACGCCGCAGTGCAAGCCCTGCGGCACGTGACAAAGCGCGACCTCTGACGGACGCAGGCGCGCCGCGCCCGCGCGGCTTACAATCGGATAGATGAAGCGATTCAAGGCCGTCGTGATCGGCGGCACCGGGTACGGCGGGGCCGAGATGATCCGGCGCCTGCTCATCCA
>DATFXS010000839.1:0-3983 GCA_035315605.1 Polyangia bacterium | reverse complement strand
CCCGACGGTCCGGCGCCGGCGTCACCGTGCGCGGCCCGGCCGAGGCGCCCCTCGCCATGCTGCGCGGGCGGGCGCGCTGGCAGGTCTGGCTCGCCTCCCCCGATCGCGCCGCCGTCGCCGCCGCCGCCCGAGCCGCCGCGGCCGCCGTCCGCCCCACCGGCGACCTCCGCTTCGCCGTCGACGTCGACCCCCAGAGTACCCTCTGAGGACGGGCCCGGGTGCATCCGGGGGCCCACGTCTGGTAAATTCGTGCCACTGGATGAAGTTGCTGATCATCGCCGGCCCGTACGAGTCGGATCGCCTCCGTAAGGCGGCGGTGTCTGCGGGGTTCGAGGCGGTGGCGGTCGAGCCCGGCGAGAGCCTGTCCGGCTGGATCACGGCCAGCCGGCCGGCCCTGATCGTGATGGCGCCGCAGATGGTCCACCCGGACCCGAACCTGGCGCTGGCGAAGGTCCGGTCGGTGCCCCGCGGGCGCGTGCCGATCTTCTTCGTCGGCGACGCGGCCGACGAACCGCGCATGTCCGGGCTCGCCGACGGCTTCTTCATCCGACCGGTGTCGCCGGACGAGCTGCTCGAGCGCGCCCGCGCGGTGCTGACCGCGGCGGCGAAGGACAGCGCCGGCGGTTCCGGCGGCAACGGCGCCCGGCGGCGTCCCCGAACGGCCGAGGGCCCGGCCATCTCGTCGCCCGATCCCGCGACCGAGTTCACGCAGGGCGGACACACGCCGAAGGGTGGGCCGCACCTCGCGCGGCCGGCGGTGCTCAAGCCGTTGAAGGCGAACCCCGTCGTGACGGCGCCGAAGGCGTCAGGCGAGCAGCGCCCCGCCGGCGACGCCAATTCGCTGCTCGCCAAGCTGAGCGCGGGCATCGACGATCTGTTCGAGGCCGACCTGTCCAGCGCGCTGGCGTCGGCGCCTCGTCATGCCGCCACGGCGCCGGAGGGTGAGCGCGAGTTCGACGACATACCGACCGACGATCGGCGGCAGCGTCCGTCGCTGGCCGATCGGCGCGCCGCGCTGCTGGCGCGCTACCAGGTGATCGAGGAGGGCGACTACTTCCAGGTGCTCGGCCTGGCGCGCAACGCGTCCGCCGACGAGATCAGGCGCGCCTACGAACGGATCGCGCTCGAGCTCGCGCCCGAGGCGATCGATCCGGAGCTGGCCGACGAGCTGGGCCCGAAGCTCGACGTCATCCGCGAGGTCGTGGGCGAGGCGGCGCGCGTGCTGGGGGACGAGCAGCTGCGCCCCCGTTATCAGAACCACCTGGCGTGAGGGCGCCCGATATGCAAAGTGGACGCTCGATGAGCGCCCTGCGGACGGTGTTTTTCGGCTCGCCTCCCTTCGCGGTGCCGTCGCTGCGGGCGGTCGCCGCTGGGACGACGCTGGCCGCGGTGGTCAGCCAGCCGGATCGGCCGGCCGGCCGCGGGCAAGAGCCGGCGCCGCCCGCTGTGAAGGTCGCCGCCGCCGGCCTGGGCGTGCCGGTGATCCAGCCGGAGTCGCTCCGGACGCCGGAGGCTGCCGCGGCGCTGGCCACGTTCGAGGCCGACCTGTTCGTGGTGGTCGCTTACGGCCGGATCCTTCCCCAGCGGCTTCTCGATCTGCCGCGCCTGGGCGCCTGGAACGTGCACGCGTCGCTGCTGCCCAGGCTGCGCGGCGCCGCGCCGATCCAGTGGGCGATCATTCGCGGCGATGCTGAGACGGGCGTGTCGATCATGCGCATGGAAGCGGGCCTCGACACCGGGCCGGTGGCGGCGACGCGCGCGCTCGCCATCGCGGACGACGACACGGCCGGTACGCTGTCGGGCAAGCTGGCCGAGCTGGGCGCGGGGCTGCTCGCCGAGACGCTGCCCGCGATCGCGGAGGGGGGGGCGGCGCTGACGCCGCAGGACCACGCGGCGGCGACGCTGGCGCCGATGCTGACGAAGGGCGACGGGCACCTGGACTTCGCCCGCCCCGCGGCGATCGTCTCCGCGCAGGCGCGCGGCGTCGACCCGTGGCCCGGCGCCAGCGCGACCCTGGACGGCGCGCCGCTGAAGCTGTTCGCGCCGCGCGTCGTCGACGCGGCCCAGGCCGGCGCGGTCCGGCCGGGCGAGGTGCTGGGCCTCCGGCCCGAGGGCCTGGCGGTGGCGTGCGCGGGCGGCGCGATCGCGTTCGGCGAGCTGCAGCTCCCGGGGCGGCGCCGGCTCCCCGCGGCGGCGGTGCTGGCCGGGCACCGCATCCCGGCGGGTACGGTCCTCGCGTGAGCGCGGGCGGACGCGCGCGGGCCAAGACGCCCACGGCCCGCTCGCTCGCTCGCGCCGTCCTCGAGCGCGTCGAGACGGGCGGCGCGTACGCGAACCGCGCGTTGTCTGCGGCGCTGGACCGCGCGCCGGCGCTCGCCGCCGAGGACCGCGCGCTGGCGACGGAGTTGGTCTACGGTGTGCTGCGCCGCCAGGGCCGGATCGACCGCGCCCTCTCCGCGCTGGCGGCCCGGGGTCTCGACAGGCTGGACGCGCGAGTGCGCGTCGCGCTGCGCGTGGGCGCCTATCAGATCCTGTTCCTCGACCGGGTGCCGGCGTACGCGGCCGTCGACGACGCCGTCGATGCCTGCAAGGAGAGCGGCGGACGCGGCGTCGCGGGGTTCGCGAACGCGCTCTTGCGGCGGCTCGCGCGGGAAGGCGAGCCGCCGCTTCCCGACGCGGCCGCCGATCCGGCCGGACATCTGGTCGCCGCCGCGGGCCTGCCGGCCTGGCTCGCCGACCTGCTGCTGGCCGAGCTGCCGACCGGGGAAGCGCTGGCGTTCGCGGCCAGCATCGCCGACACGCCACCGGTGACGTTGCGCGCGAACACCGGCCGCGCCACCCGCGACGCGCTGGCGGCGGCGCTGGCGGCGGAACGGCCGGGCGCGCTGCTGACACCGTCGCCGATCGCCCCCGACGCGCTGGATGCGCGCCGGCTGGACGCGCCCGCCGCGACGCGCGCGTGGCGCGACGGCCTGTTCGCGATCGCCGACGCCGGCGCGCAGGTCGCGGTCGAGCTGTGCGGCGCGGCCGCCGGCGAGCGGATCCTGGACGCCTGCGCGGGCAGCGGCGGCAAGACCGCGCACCTGCTGGCGCTGGCGGGCGATCGCGCGCACGTCGACGCCGTCGACGTCGCTGCCGACAAGCTGGACGCCGCGGGCGCGACGCTGCAGCGGCTGGGGCTGACAGGCGCCAGGTTCACGGCGGCGGATCTGACGAAGCCGCTCGCCGATCCGTCGCCGCGTTACGACCGGATCTTGCTCGATGCGCCGTGCAGCGGGCTCGGCGTGCTGCGCCGGCACCCGGAAGCGCTGGCGCGCCGCGCGCCCGCCGATCTGGCGGCGCTGGCGGCGCAACAGTCGCGCATGCTGTCGGCGGTCGCGCCGGCGCTGCGGCCGGGCGGCCTCCTGGTCTACGCGGTCTGCACGTTCGAGCGCCGCGAATGCGAGGACGTCGTCGCCGCGTTCCTGCGCGCCCACCCGCGCTTCGCGATCGAGCCCGCGGCCGCGGCCGGCGGTCGCGTGCCGTGGGAGCGTCTGACCGACGCCACGGGCGCGGTCCGCACCTGGCCGCATCGCGACGGCGCCGACGGGTTCTTCGCGGTGCGATTGCGCCTCGCGTCCGCCTGAGACGAAATAGAATGGCGCGCATGCGCGGTCGCTCGTTGCAGCTCGAGCTTATTCTCGGAGGCCTGGTCTTTTTTGCGGGCGCCGCGCTGATCGGTGCCGGCTGTGGTGGTGGCGGCGCGGGCGGGACCGCCGGCAGCTCCGGGACCTCGGGCGGCGTGGCAGGCACGACGGGCGCGGGCGGCAGCGGCACTGGCGGCAGTGGCGGCTCAGCCGGCACGGGTGGGACCGGCGGTACGACCGGTGCGGCGGGCAGCGCGGCCGGCGCGGGCGGGGCCGGCACGAGCGGCAGTGGCGGCAGCGGCGCGGGCGGGACCGCTGGCGGCACGGGAGGAGCGGCGGGCGCCAGCGGCGGGCGCG
>DATFXS010000838.1:0-6664 GCA_035315605.1 Polyangia bacterium | reverse complement strand
GGGGGCGTCTTGGATCGGGCCTAACGATCGTGACTAGAGCGCGCCGAGGAACGCCTCCAGGTCGTCGCCCTTGCCGTCGGACAAGTCGATGTTGAAGCGGTTCTCGTAGAAATCGATCACCTCGTGGATGTTCTTGGCGCGCCCGTCGTGGAAGTACGGGGCCCGGGCGGCCAGGCCTCGCAGCGGCGGCACGCGGAAGCGAGCGAGGTCCGCCCACTTCCCGCTGCTACCGCCGAAGCCCATGTCGCAGATCCGGCGGGTCTCGCCGGTGGCGTTGTTCTGGAGGGTCAGGATCGGCAGCGCCTGATCGCAGGCCGGCGCGTTCGCGATCCCGAGGTCCACCATCCGGATGACCGAATGGCCGCCGACGTTCGGCGTGTTGTGGCAGGTGCTGCAGGTGCCCCGGACCGGGTCCTGGCCCAGGAGATCGTTGATTCCAGGAACGCCCGTGATGTCGAATTCGTTGTTGTTGAAGACGTCCTGGCCCCGGGCGATCTTCGCGCGCGCGTCGTTGCTGGAACCCGCCCACGCGTCGTAGAGGCTGAACACGTGCCGGTCGAACCCGGGCGCAGCCGGGTCGTTCATGCCGAGGGTGAAGGGGAACGTCGACAGGTTGGCCGGGCCCCCCAGCGCGCCCGCAGCGTCGAGGCGACCCGCGTGGTCATCGCTGATCTGGGCGAAAAACAGGCCCATGAACAGGGCGCTGGCCTGCTGCTGCTGCGCCAGCGGCACGGGGTTGGTGGGATCGCGCTGCTCGTGCAGCGTGGCGCCTCCCCGGAGCACGTTCCCGAACGCCGTCGGAATGTCCTGCACCGGGCCGCTCGTCCAGAGAATGCTGGAGACCTTGGCCTCGTTCATCGTCGGCGCGGGCCGCCGGAAGTTGAGGATCGCGCTCGGGGTGGAAAAGCCCGAGGGATCGTCCACGGCCAGCACGGTGAATTCGGCGTTCGCCGGGACCCGCCGCGTGAAGCGGGTCAGGCCGTGTGCAATCGTGGTCGGCTCGAAGGCGGCCTCGCGGGCGTCCTTCGTCGAAAGGTCCTCGTCGGGCCGGCTGCCCTCGTCCACCGGATTGAAAAGCGGCGCCAGGCCGCCCGTGGCGTTGAACAGGTGGTCGTTCGCGTCCGACGTCATCGTCCAGCCTTGACCGGATACGTGGCACGTGGCGCACGTGCGCGGGTTGGTGCCCAGTTGCTGGAAGAACGGGTTCGTGAAGTCGACCGCCCCCGTAACCTGAAACGTCTCGGCCGTGCCGAAATCATTGCGGGTCGAGAGCAGCTTGTCGGCGCTTTCGGTCACCGGGTCGGCGGCATCCTGGGTCAATCCGCATCCTGCCGCCGCCAGCAAAATGCCAGTCGAGAACACAGTGAGTTGTCTGGGCATCGCGCAACCTCCAATCGAGGGTTGTTTCACTTGCGCCATACCGTGCCCGCAGCCGTCGATCTGGTTGGTGTCGTTTCGGGGCGATTTTGTGCGTCGTTCTAAACGACGTTAATCGCACATTACACGTGCGCTCCCGATCGTATGCTGGCCCCTCCGCTCCGGCGTCTGTCGTTGTTTGTGCGTCGACCGGCGCAACGTTGGTTTCGAAACCCGTTGTCGCCTCGCCTCATTGGTGTTCCGGGTTCTCTCGCGGATACAGGCTGGGCGGGAAGCGACCCTCGATCCCGCCCGACTGGTACTCGACGAAGTAGATCAGCGCCCAGATCTGCTCCTTCGACAGCTTTCCGCGCCAGGCTGGCATCTTCCAGCGGTTCCCTTCCTTCTCGATCTTCCCGTTGTAGACGGTGCGAAAGATGTCGGCGTAGGGGCGGCGGATGCCGAAGAACAGTCCGTCACCCTTGCCCCAGCTGGGCCCAGGCGCCGGCATGCCCACGACGTCCTCCATCTTTCGCCGGCCGCCGTGGCACTCGTTGCAGAACGTGGTCCAGATCGAGATCGTCTCGACGGAGGTCTGCAGGTCCCAGAACGCTGCGGGCGCTTGCCGCTCGGAGATCTCCGCGTCGCGGTCCTTCGCCTTCTCCTCGTTCACCTTCAGAAAGTCGGCCCGGAACGGCCACCACTGCTCGCCGACGTGGACCGGCATCCGTTCCACGGTCCTCGCCGCGACGACCGGATTTCGCGACAGTACGAAGCCGGAATCGTCCGCCTGGGTCGGCTCGATCGTCTTGTCGACCGCGGGCGCGGAAGCGCAGCCCGCCCACGCCGCCGTGGCCGTTAGGAACGCGATCGCTGCCTGCCCGCCCCCGCCTGCTGGCCTCTTCACTCGTACGACCCGTAAGCCTGCCCGGCCTTGTTCTTGTGCGCGCCCGCCTTCGAATCCAGCCGGAGATTGAGGTCGACGTTGGCTCCCGCGCCGACCTCGACCCAGTCGGCGATCAGGCGCGAGCCGGGCGCCCACGCGACGACCTTGCGGCGTCCCGTCGGCACCCCGGGGATCTCGTACGATCCGTCGGCCTTCACCTTCGCGAACAGCTTGTTCGGAACGACCAGCACGCTGGCCGCCATCTGCGGGTGGATGTTGCAGTAGACGTCGACGGCGCCCGGCTCGTTGAACGTGTGCGCCTTGGGCTCGCCGCCCGAGTTGTACAGGCCGAGGTCGAACGAGTTGCCCGAGCTCAGCGAGAAGACGTTGTGATAGATGTTGTCCTGGTTCGGAAACGCGATCGACGTTCCGCGCTGGACCACCGCCCAGGACGGCACGAACCTCTTGCCGGTCTGTTCGATGGTCTTGTGCTGGCCCTTGACCGGCGGCGCGAGAACGTTCTCCACGTAGACGTACGCGACCGGCTCGCCCGTCGGGACGGTGATCTTGCCGCGGATGGTGCCGACGGCGGTGTCGATGGTGGGGGCGCTGGTCACGGCGACGACGCGGCGGGAGCTCGCCGCGCTCGCCTCCGCCCGCGCCGGCGGGGGCGGCGTCGCGCGGACCTCGGCGGCGGCCGCGCTGGAATGCGGCGCCGGCGCCTCGCCCCTGGGCGCCGATGTCTCTGCGCCGCCGATGTTCTTGAGCGCGCGGGTCAACAGGGCCGCCCGCTGCCGATCGAACTCGGCCGCCTCGGTGATCGCCGTGCGCAGCGCCTGCAGCTGCCCCTGCAGCTGGCGGACCTCCCGCCGCAACTCCTCCACCTCCGTCGACTCCCCGGCGCGGGCGGCGCGCGGAACCGCCATCAGAACGGCCGCGAATGCGGCTACGAAGGTCTTCGTTGCTGTCGATGTCCTCACGTTGCTCCTCCGTTTCTTCGTCGGGCGTTGACGATCAGGACCAGAAACATGACCGCGCCGAGCGGGACCACGCACCACACCAGGAACAGCAGAGGCCGCACCCGTTCCAGGTGGTGATGGTGCGGCACCAACCAGGCCAGCCGCGCCGCGGTCGCGCCGTCGTCCGTGCGCGAGAGCCGTGCCAGGTGCTCGCGCCCGCCCGCCGACAGCGCGGCGGTCCCGTCGGCCATGCGGGCCGCGGCGCGCAGCGCTTCGTCCAGATCGGCCCCGTCAGAGCTGCTGGCGGCCACCCGTTCACCGATGAACAACGCGCCCGCGACGCCGAGCGATTGCCCGACGGTGGCGAGCTGGCTCCGCCCCAGCGGCAGTCCCTTGACCAGCAGCGCCGGCGTCTGATCGCCCGAACGGATCGGCGCCAGACCGACGATCTGCACCTGGTCGGGCAGCGTCCAGACGGCCGACGTCGGACGGTCGAAGCCCGCCTTGACCGCCGGCGATCCGCTCAGATTCACCTGGCGCAGCCCGGCCGCCCCGGCCACCGCCGTCACCTTGCCGCCCGCGTCGATGACGGCGAGCAACGTCGCCCCCGACGACTTTCGCAGATCCTCCAGGATGTCCTGAACGGTCGCCTCGTCGAACTTCGGCGCGAGCACGGTGGCGCGGATCCGGTTGTCGTCCGCGAGGACCCTCACCTCGGAGACCAGCTGGTCGCGTTGCCGCGCCAGCAGCTGGTCCAGCGACGCGGCCGCCTGTCCCAGGGCCTGCTCGTCCAGGCCGGAGAGAAATCGGCGCAGCTGGCGATCGGCCGCCCACGCCGACGCGGCGATGAGGGCCAGCACGACGAAGCCGATGATGACCGCGCCGTACCCCGACGACCCGCCGGGCAACGGGTCCACGATCGACATCGGGGGCGGAACGACTTCGAATCTGGTCCTGGTCATTCGCGGCTCCCTGGCTGGACGTCTGGTCTCAACGTCAAAGAGAGCGTGCGGGGGCGGCCGTCGGCGAGCTTCACCGCCTCCGACGCGGGCTGGTATCCCGGCTTGTCCAGGCCGATGCGCACCGTGATCCCGGCCGACAGGCCGGCCAGCGTCGCGGGCGTGCGAAGCCCGCTCGGGTTCCCGTCCACCAGAATGTGCGCGCCGGGGGGATCGCTCCGGATCTCCAGCGTGGCCGTCGCGCGCAGCGCCGGTGAGGCCGGCGTTTCCGACAGGGAGTGATCGCGGCGCATCGCGACGGCCGCCACGATCCCCAGGCCGCCCACCACCAGCGCGACGGCGACGACGATCGAAAGCTTCGCGCGCCAGCGCCCAGGCGGGCCCGGACGCACGTCCGAAGGGTCGGCGGTCGCGCGGAGGGCCGCCGCGCGGGCCGGGCTCCGCGGCGTCGGAAGGGCCGCGCGCCCGCTCGAGGACGACCGCGACGGCGCGCGGAAGGACGGCGTGGACGACCCCCGGTCCCCCGACGGATGGCTGCCGATGCTGGTCGACCACATCGCGCGCGGTTGCGCCGGGGCGTTCCCTCCGGTGGTTCCCGTCAACTCCCTGGCGGATGAATTGTCGCCGGGCGGGCGGATGGCGTGCAGCGCGAACAGCCGGTCGAGGATCGGCGAGATCTCGCCGCCCTGGCTGATCGCCTTCTTCAAGGTCGCGCGCTCGACCCCGAAGATCGCCTCCATCCAGCGCCCCACGGTCTTGCTGGTCGGGCGGTCGTCGCGACCGATCAGGAAGCGGTCCAGCTCCTCCGACATGTCGTAGGCGGTGCGGAAGCGGCGTTCGGGATCGCGCGCCAGCGCGCGCAGCGCGATGGCGTCCAGCTCGGCGGGGACCTCGGGGCGCAGCGCGCTGGGCGCCTCGACCGGCCGCGAGCGAACGGCGTCGATCGTCGCCGCGTCGCTGGCGGCATCGAAAAGGCGCGCCCCCGTCAGGCACTCCCAGAGCGCGATGCCCAGACAGAAGACGTCCGTTCGCCGGTCGATCGGCTTGCCCTCCAGCTGCTCCGGCGCGCAGTAGCCATACTTGCCCTTGAAGACGCCGGGGATGCTCTTCTGCTTCTCCGGCCCGCGGACGACGCCGAAATCCAGCAGCTTCACGACGCCGTAATAGGTGACGAAGATGTTGCGCGGGCTGACGTCGCGGTGGACGAGGCCGATCGGGCGGCCCTGGCCGTCGCGCGCCTCGTGCGCGTAGTGCAGGCCTTGCGCCGCCTGCTGCGCCAGCGCGGCGGCGATGTCGACCGGCATCTGCGCGTCCTGGCAGCCGCTGATGATCGCCGACAGATCCTCGCCGGGCAGGTACTCCATGCTGATGAAGTAGTTCCCGTCCACCTCGCCCAGCTCGTAGGTGGCGACGATGTTGGGGTGCTCCAGCCGCGCGGCGATCCGCGCTTCGTTGAGAAACATCTCGCGCAGCTGTTTGCTATCCGCAAGATGCGGCTGAATTCGTTTCAGGGCGACAATCTTGACGAAGCCCTGGATTCCGCGCCGCTCCGCAATGTACAGGCGGCCCATTCCGCCCTGGCCCAGCAAGCCCAGCAGCTGATAGCGGCCGAATTTTTCTGCGGCGTGAGCGACCACGTGTTCCGAGTCCACCGTATGTCGACGTTCCTCGATCACGCGGAGACTCTCTCGTCACAATACGCGCGTCGGTTTAGGTCCAACAACGGTTGCGTTTTGCTCTTTCGCCTTCGTCGTTTTTTTACACAACCCACGCAACGCGAATTTGGTTGATTGATCCGTCAGATCTCCGTTCACAAATGCCACGATTGGTTTCGCCACATACATATCGCGCAAGGACCCGTTAATCAGCGTACGACTCCTCGATCGATCGAATTCGATCGGCGATTTCGACGGACTCGATCGCTCAAGAGCGATCGATTTCCGTCGAGGTCCTTGGTCCCGTGCTTCGCCCGAATCTGAATCGTTTCATCAAGCGCTCCAGCACGAACGCAGCGGATCGACAAACGGCGCGCGCAAGCGCGATTGCTGCAATGGAGCGCGGCGATCGCGAAGGCGGACGCCGCGCATTACTGCAATCGCTGAAATACGGCTCCGATAGTTTCGAAACCATGGTGGACGTCGCGTCGGAGCTGGCGTTCGCCGGATTCACGTCCGACGCGGAACATGTATTGCGGCGCACGATCCAACGGTTTCCGCGGCGCGCCGAGGCCAAGATCGCGCTTGCGCGGCTATTTCTGGAAGCCGGCAATGACAGCAATGCGTTGCAAGTCGCGATCGACGCTTTGCGAGATCGCCCGCGCGATTACGATCTGCACGCGCTCGCCGCGGCCGCCAACGAACAGCTCGGCCTGCTCGCCGAAGCGTCGGCCCACTGGGCCGCAATTCTCGCCGGCGATCCCGATCATCAATACGCGAACCTGCGGCTCGCGTCGTTGCTGGAGCGCTCCGGAGATTTCGCGGGCGCCGTTCGCTGCCTGCGGCGGG
>DATFXS010000837.1:0-14139 GCA_035315605.1 Polyangia bacterium | reverse complement strand
GCCCGCGCCTGCGGTCGCACCGCCCGCGCCTGCGGTCGCACCGCCCGCGCCTGCGGTCGTGCCGCCGGAGCCCCCGCCGTGGCCGCCGCTCCCGCCGCGGGCGCCTGAGCCGCCTCGCCCGTCACCTCCGCCCTTGCCGGCGCCGCCGTCCGGCCCCGACGAGTCGCCGCCGCAGCCCCAGAGCGTCGTCACCAGGACGAGCGCGCTCGCCATGGAGATCAACCTCGTTCGGGACCCTGCGATCTGTGTCATCGGCGCGCTCCTGACAGTGGTGGGGGCCGCCACTTTATCAGCGGCGCTCACCGATCGGGAACGGGCAATCGCGCCGGCCTCAAGCGCGACCGGTAGGCGCGGGGCTCATGTGACAGGTCGTGGTCGGCGTGAGACGATTGCGCCGTGGCTTATCGGCGGCGTTTTCGTGCTCCATCGCCAGCCGGCGTGCTGCTCCTGCTGGTGCCGCTCGCGACGACGTGCGCCGGCTCGCCGCCCGCCCCGCCCGAGGGGATGGCGCGGCTGATCGTCAAGTGCTGCCAGCTGGTCGGCGGCACGCCCGAGGCGCCGGATTGCCGCCCGAACCGCACGCTCGACCACGCCGCGGTGATCATCGACGGCGCGGAGCGCGGCACCTGCGCCAACTGGCGCGGCAAGGGCTCCATCTTCGCGACGGGCCGGCACGTGATCCAGGTGCGCGTCCCGCTGGACGGGCCGCTGGAAGAGGGCGAGTGCTGCGTCGACGCCGGCGCCTACGTCACGTTGCACGCGGGCGACGTCATCACCCAGCAGGTCGGTCTGAAGGCGATGAAGTCGTCCGACTGATCGGCCGTCAGCCGCGCGAGAATCGGTATGTCCGCTGGACGACGACCTCGGCGTCGCGCGCGCGCTGCGGGAACTTCCAGTCGGCGAGCACGCGCTTCGCGCACGCCGCGACCTCCAGATCGGTGTCGACGGCGGACAGTGCCTCGGCCTCGCGCACGCGACCGCTCTTGTCGATCGTGAACTGCACGACCACCGTTCCCGCGGCGACCTTCGCGGGCGGCAGCCGCCGCCGGCGCGCCACCTCGATGCGGCAGTCGGCGACGGCGCCGTCGGTGCGTTGAAGCTCCGCGTCGGTGGCGCCGCCCGGACGCGCCGGGAGCGCGGCCGCCGCTACGGCGGCGTCATCGTCTTCCAGTCGCGTCGCGGCCAGCTGCGGATCGCGCGTGCGCTCGGGCGCGCCCGCGTCCGGCACCCCGGGCGCGATCCGGCCGCCGGATCGTGGCGTCAGTGTCCCGACCCGCCCCGTTCCGCGCAACTTCGTGTCCAGGCCCGTCAGACCATCCGCCCACGTCCACCTCGAAACCGCGACGCCAGCGGTGATCGCAAGAATCACCCATTCCGTTCGTTTCATCCCGCTCCCCGCGCCGATGCCGGCCCCGATCGTCAGAGCAATCGGCTGGCCACCCCGGCAATTCGCGGAACGCGCCGCCCGCGCATTACCATTTCGGTACGGGGAGGGCCCTCGCCGCGCGCGCAGGTGTTACCGACCTGGGAACCGATCCGGCCGATGCGATAGCTTGGGGGCATGCCCACGCTGCCCGAATTGACCGCCGCCCTTCGCGCCTTCGTCGCCGAACGCGACTGGGCGCAGTTTCACGATCCGAAGAACCTGGCGATGCTGGTGGCGTCCGAGGCGGGCGAGCTGGTGGCGGAGTACCGCTGGGTGCGCGGCGAGGACGCGGACGCGCATTCGCGCGCCGCCGAATCGCGCGCGCGGATCGCTGCCGAGATCGCGGACGTCGGGATCGCGCTGCTGCTGCTCTGCGATCGCATCGGGCTCGACATCACCCAGGCGATCGCGGACAAGGTCGCGGCGAACGCCGTTCGCTATCCGGTCGAGGCGTCGCGGGGCCGCTCGGAACGACCGACGTGAAACGTCACGGCGACTTCTGGCCGCCGCAGGGGCAGTGCGAATCGACGTCGCACTGGAAGGTGTTGTTCGCGATCCCGATCGGCGACTTCGGATCGCCGAACAGGGGGATCAGCTTGCCGGGCGGGCCGCCTTCCAGCGCCGTCTTGTAGATGGGGGCGCAGACGCCCTTCCAGTCGGGGGCGGCCGCGCACCTGGCCAGATCGTTGTCGCCGCACAGACATTTGTTGGGGTCGTGGCCGTCGGCGCAGTTCTGGCTGCGGATGCAGCGGAGGATGTTCTCGCAGTTCGATCGCAGGGTCGGGTCCTCGAACCCGCAGCAACCCTTCTGGCCGTTGACCTTGATGTTGCCGCTGGCGACGGGCGTGACGTAGTGGGGCGCGCAGAACGGCTCCTTGGTCGTGTCGCGGCACGCGCCGCAGGCGGCGCCGCCGACGTCGACGCACGCGCCGCCCCCAGAGCTGCCCTTCTTGCAGCCGCTGCCGCTCACCCCGGCCGCAGCCACGATGGTCGCCGTGAGGATCAGTCTCGTCGTCTTGTTGCGCCAGCTCATGACCGGCGCATCCTGGCCGAACCGCCGCCGCCGTGAAAGCAGGAACGGCCGGGTCTCCGAATTCCGGAGACTGGGCGCGGCGGTGGGTTACGCTTCACTGGCGACCGACGATCCGGAAAGGCCATCCGTGCGCGTCCAGCTGCTCTCCGACCTTCACTTCGAGTACGACGAAGACGGCGGGGAGGCGTTCGCGCGCAGCGTCGAGGTGGCCGGCGACGTGCTCGTGCTGGCGGGCGACATCCTGCCGCTGCTCTCGCCGGATCGGGTCCGGTCGGCGCTGGGCTGGTTCTGCGCGCGCTTCGCCCACGTCGTGTTCGTGCCCGGCAACCACGAGTACTACCGGACCTCGCCGGCCGAGGGCGACGCGGTGCTGACGGCGGCGGCGGCCGCGCTCCCCAACCTGCACGTGTTGAATCCGGGCGTGGCGCTGATCGAGGGCGCGCGCTTCGTCGGCGCGACGATGTGGTTCCCGCTCACCGACGATGAGCAGAAGTACCGCGGGTTCCTGACCGACTTCGCGCTGATCCGCGGTTTCCTGCCGTGGGTGCACGAGACGCACGCGGCGCAGCTGGCGTTCTTGCGGGCGAACGTGCGCGACGGCGACGTGGTGGTCACGCACCATCTGCCGCATGCGAAGAGCACGCCGGCGATGTTCGCGAACTCGCCGCTGAACCGGTTCTTCGTGGCGGGCGACGCGCCGGAGCTGCTGGAACGGGCGGGCGCGCGCCTCTGGCTTCACGGCCACGCGCACGCGCCGCGAGACTACGTTGTCGCCGGCACGCGCGTCGTCTGCAATCCGCGCGGCTACCCGCACGAGCGGCGAAAGCCGCCCGTCGACCTCGGCCTGGCCATCGAGGTGCCCCCGAGCGCGCCCCCGACCTAGGTGGCGTGGGGGCGCGTCCGGCGGCGTTTCCGGGGCGGATGGCCGCCGGGCGGGTGCGGGTCGACCGGCACCGTCGAGAGCAGCGCGGCGGTCAGGACGGCGACGACGTCCTGCGCGCCCCTTCGATCGAGAATGACGGAGAGATCGCCAACGCCCAGCGCGAACGTCTGCGCCCAGAAGGACACACGCGCCACGCCCTGTCGGAACTGGCGGCGGCGGTGTTGGGACATGCTGGCGGTCGCGGGCTGGCTGCGGTGGCTGAAGGATCGACAGGACGACAGGCGTCGACCACTCCAACGGCGACGCCCAACGAAATTCCCGTCGGAGATTCGACCCGCACGACGACCTCGTCAAGTACTTGCTACCCTGCATCGTGTGCTCGGCGTCCGCCGCCGCCGGAACGCCGAAAACTGTGACGCTGGTCGCTTTCAGACACGCACCTCGCGTACGGGCGGCTCGCCCCGGATCCATCGACGAATGTTGTCGACGGTGGTCTCGGCGATCGCGCGCAGCGCGGGCTCGGTGAAGTAGGCCTGGTGCCCGGTGATGACGACGTTCGGGAAGGTGAGCAGTCGGGCGAAGACGTCGTCGGCGATGATCTCGCCCGAATGGTCGCGCCCGAACAGGCTGTCCTCTTCTTCGTAGACGTCCAGCGCGACGCCGCCCAGCTTTCCGGACTTGAGCGCCTCGACGACCTCGCGCGCGTCGATCAGCGCGCCGCGCCCCGTGTTGACCAGCAGGGCGCCGTCGCGCATCAGCGCCAGCCGATCCTTCCGGATGAGGTGCCGCGTGTCGGAGGTGAGCGGGCAGTGCAGGGTGACGATCTCCGCCTCGGCCAGCAGCGCCTCGAGCGGCACGTAGCGCCCGCCCACCGCCGTGACGGCCGGGTTCTCGCGCGGGTCGTGGGCGAGCACGCGCGCGTCGAAGCCGGCCAGGATCCTGGCCACCACCGCGCCGATCTCGCCGGTACCGACGACGCCGACGGCGCGGCCGTGGATCTCGCGCCCCAGCAAGCCGTCGAGCGCGAAGTTGCCCTCGCGCACGCGGTTCCAGGCGCGGTGAATCTTGCGATCCAGCGCCAGGATCAGCGCCAGCGTGTGCTCGGCGACGGCGTGGGGCGAGTAGGCCGGCACGCGCACGACGGTCACGCCCAGGCGCGCGGCGGCCGCGAGGTCGACGTTGTTGAAGCCGGCGCAGCGCAGCGCCACCAGCCTGGCGCCGCCCGCCGCCAGCACGCGCAGCGCCTCGGCGTCGAACTTGTCGTGCACGAACCCGCACACGGCCGCGCAGCCGGCCGCCAGCGGCGCGGTCGCCGCCGTCAGCGCGGCTTCCAGATAGCGCGGCTCGAACACCGGGCCGTCGGCGCCGCCCGCGGCCGCGTTCGCCGCGTCGAGGAACGCGCGGTCGTACGGCCTCGTGTCGAAAACCGCGAGCGTCGGACGGCCGGGCATGGTACGCGACTCTACCCTGAACCTTCCCGACCGCCGCCGGCATCCCCATATCCACTTTCAGCCCGACACACGGCTCACGCGAAAGGACCTCCCATGCGCGCCATCGTCCTGCCCGAGTACGGTCCCCCGTCGGCGTTCCAGGTACAGACCGTCCCCGATCCGAAAGCGGGCGCGAACGAGATCGCCGTGCGCGTGGCCGGCGCCAGCATCAATCCAATCGATTGGAAGCAGCGGAGCGGCGCGCTTCGGCAATACTTTCCGCTGAAGCTGCCGGCGATCCTGGGGCGCGACGTGGCGGGCACGGTCAGCGCGGTCGGGCAAGGCGTGACGGCGTTCGCGGTCGGCGATCGGGTGCTCGGGCGCGTGCCAGGCGGCGGCTACGCCGAGATCGCCGTCGGGCCCGTCGCCGGCTGGGCGCGCGTTCCCGAAAAGATGGACCTGGCGGGTGCCGCCGCGCTGCCGCTGGTCTTGCTGACGGGCGCGCAGCTCGCCGAGGAGGCCGCCGACGCGGGCGCGGGCGAGGTCATCCTGGTCACCGGGGCGACCGGCAGCGTCGGGCGCGTGGCGGTGTTCGCGGCGAAGGCGCGCGGCGCGAAGGTCTGGGCCGGCGTGCGCGGCAAGCACCGCGCCGAGGCGGCGAAGCTGGGCGTCGACGGCGTCGTCGCGCTGGAAGACGACGCGGAGATCGCCAGGCTGCCGACGCTCGACGGCATCGCGAACACCGTCTTCGGCGACGCGATCCAGAAGGTCCTGGGCAAGCTGAAGCCGGGCGGAAAGATCGGCAGCGCCGCGGGCGAGCCGGCGGGCGCCAAGGAACGTGGGTTCGCCGTCAAGGCCATTCTCACCCACGACGATGCCAAGCGGCTCGGCGAGCTGGCCCAGGCGGTGGCCGACGGCAAGCTCGCCGTCCCGATCGCGAAGCGCTTCCCGTTCGCGGAGGTGCGCGCGGCGCACGAGCTCGCCGAGTCGGGCGCGGGCGGCAAGGTGCTGCTGGTGCCGTGAGCGGCGGGAATAGATCGGCGCCCCGGCCCATTCGTGGCTGCATGACGGATGAGCCGGCGCCCTCGCCGCGACGGTGGCCGCGGCGCGCGCGGCGGGCCGGGCTGGCGGTGGTGACGGTGATGGTGGCGTGGGTCGGGCTGGCGATTCACCCCCAGCCGCTCTTCGCGTACAGCCTGCAGCGATCGAACGTGGTGCTCCACGCGCGGGCGCCGCTGCCGCCCCAGGCCGGGCCGCTGCTGGACGACGTCGTCGCGCGCATCGCGCGCTCGCCGATCTACGACGCGGGCCGCACGCACCACGTCTTCCTGTGCGATTCGCCGGCGCTGTTCGCGGTGTTCGCGCTGCCGTGGCACCGCAAGGTCGGCGGGGTGACGCACGTTCACCTGGGCGGCAACGCCTTCCTTCGCCCGTCGAGCATCGAGCGCGGGCGGCTGATCGGGCCGTCGGGCGACGACAAACCGGGCGAGCGGACGCTCGCCTACTTCATCGCCCACGAGGTGACACACGCGATGACCGGCGATCGCGTCGGCCGCTGGGGCTACCACGGCCTGGCGGCGTTCCAGACGAGGGCTACGCGGACTATGTCGCGTTCGCGCGACCGCCGCCGTTCGATTTCGCGGACGGGCGGGCGGCGCTGGATCGCGATGCGCCGGAGATGGACGTGCGCCGATCGGGACTGTACCGGCGCTACGAGCTGATGGTCGCCTGGCTGCTGCAGCGGCAGGGCGTGTCGGTCAATCAGTTGCTCGCGCGGCGGATCGACCCGGCGGCGACGCTGGCGGCTTTGCGCGCGGACCGGCTAGACGACGGCCCCTCACCCTAGCCCTCTCCCCGCCTGGCGGGGAGAGGGGATAAGATCGCGCGGTGGTCCGCCTCGCCATCTTGACGGTCGCGATCGCCGCGTGCGCCGCGACGAAGCCGTCGACGATCGCGCCGTCATCGGGATCTGCCGACGAGCCGTTTGCGGTCTGGCCGCCGCGCATGCCGTCGGCGATCGATCTGGACAAGGTGCCGCTCGGAAAGTGGGCCGAGTACGAGGAGACGTACCTCGGATCCGTCACGATCAAGGAACGCGTGGCACTGGTGGGTCGGGGCGCGGACGGCGCCACCATCGAAACCACGACCGTGATGCCGTCCGGCGACAAGACGGTTTTCGCGAACGTGTTCGTGCCCCGATCCGGCGGCGGCGGGATGGAGATCGCCCGCAGCGTCTTCCAGGTCAGCGACGCCGATCCGATGGAGTCACCGCCGGTGCCGCCGTCGCAGCAGCCGTACCCACGCGTCGATCCGGGCAAGCTCGTCGGCATCGACACGATCAAGGTCCGCGCCGGCACGTTCCGCGCGAAGCACTACCGCGACCGGACCGCCTACGGCGAGCAGGTCGACTTCTGGATCGACGACAGCGTCGGGCCGATCGGCCTCATCCAGCTGCAAGCGGAGCAGAAGCAGCACCCGGCGATCCGGGCCGGATTCACGTTTCAGCTCGTCGCGGCCGGCAGCGACGCCATCCAACAAATTACGAAAGCTCCGTTACCGTTCGACCCGTCGCTGTTGAAGAAGCGCGGCCTGCCGTGGACACGCGAGGCGCGCGTCGGGCCGCAGCCGCCGGCGAAGGTGGTTCGATGAGCGACGTCGGACGACATCGCGCCTTCGGCCTACATCGATGTCGTTTCCAGCGGGGCGTAGACTTTCACGCGAGGTCACATGCTCCGTGCCGGCGCGTTGACGCTTGCCACGGCGCTCGCCGCGTGCGCCGTGCCTGTGCAGCAGCAACAGCTGCAGCCAGCTGACCGCCCGCCGACTGCCCGCGAGTCCGCATCAAGCACGACCGCCGCGGCGGACGAGCCGACGAGCGCCGCCCCACCGCCGACGGCCGGCGCCATCTGGCCACCCCGGATGCCGGCCGCGGGACACTTCGAGGAGGTCCCGCTCGGCAAGTGGGCCGAGTACCAGGAGACGTATCTCGGCGCGACGACGATCAAGGAGCGCGTCGCGCTGGTCGCGCGCGAGGCCGAGGCGGTCACGCTCGAGACCACGACCGAGACGCGGCCGGGCGACAAGACCGTGTTCGCGACGGTGTTCGCCGGCAAGAACGACAGCTGGCGCGTCACCAGCAACGTGTTCCAGGTCGACGACGAGGACCCGATGGAGGCGCCGGCGGCCGCTCCCGCGCAGCAGCCCTACCCGCGGGCCGATTCGAAGAAGTTGATCGGCACCGAGCTGGTCAGCGTGCGCGCGGGTCTGTTCAAGGCGAAGCACTATCGCTACCGGACCGCGTACGGCGAGCGCGTCGACTTCTGGATCGACGACAGCGTTCCGCCGATCGGCCTCGTCAAGCTGGAAGCCGAACAGAAGCAGCACGCCGGCTTCACCGGCGGCTTCACGTTCGAGCTGATCCAGACCGGCAGCGGCGCGATCCCGCAGATCACGAAGCCCGCGCGCCCGTTCGACGCGACGTTGCTGGAGCGGCGCGGTGTGCCGTGGTCGCGGCAAGCGCGCGTCGGCCCGCAACCGCCCGCGAAGATCGTGCAGTAGCGGCCGGTCGGGACGCCGCCGGCGAGTCGTGCGATGATCCGCGCATGCGGCGCGCGCCGGTCACTTTCGCGATCGTCGCCTGCCTCGGGGGCACGGCGTGCGGGCCCGATCTGCCCGATCGGATGTGGCGATCGGACAACGTCCGCTACTTCTCGCGCGCCGACGACGACAGCGTCTGTCCCGCGATCCTCGACGAGCTCGAGCTGCACGGCCAGGCGATCGCCGACCTGCTGATGCTCCATTACCGAACCCCCGTCAGCTATTACAAGTTCAACGGGACGGACGACTTCACCCAGCACGCCGAGTGCGGGCCGGCGGCGTCGGCGTGCGCACCCAACGCGACCGTGCGCTCGCCCGTCGACTTCGATCGACACGAGCTGGTTCACGCTTACCTGTCGCCGCACGGCCGACCCCCCTGGCTGCTGGCCGAGGGGGCAGCGGTCGCGCTGTCGTGCCAGAGCGTTCCGCGCCCGACCGGATCGTGGCGCGACGCCTACGCGCTCCCTCACGATGACCCGGCGCTCTACGCCGCCGGCGGCTGGCTGGTCGGCTACCTGCTGAAGATGTATCCGGCCCGGTACCTCCCCTGGCTGTACGCCGCGGTGGCGATCAATGCGACGGCCGATCAGTTCGCGCAGGCGTTCAAGGACATCTACTGCGTCGATCCCGATCCGAAGAACTGCCACGATCTCGACACCGTCTGGGCTGCCGCCATCGGCGGTTCGACGCAGCCGATGCGCTGTCCCTGGGAGTGCGGCCGGCCGCAGTTCGCGGCCGACGGGCAGCCGCACGCGCTGACACCGATCTGCAGCGGCGGCAGCCTGCAGATGACGGTCGACGTGCCGAGTGCGGGCCTGTCGCGCTGGCAGATCGACGGGGCGGGGTCATTCAAGCTGCAGACCTGCGACGGCAGCGACGCGCCGCTCGGGTCCGTCCTGGGGACGCCCGGTCCGAGCGAGCTGCTGGCGCCGGTGAGGGCCGGGACTTACTTCATCGACGCGGCGACGGACACCGGCGGCACGCCGGCGCTGTCGGGCAGCGTGACGATGGGCGAGGGGCTGTCGTGGACCGATTGCTTGACGGCGCCCGCGCTGGCCGACGATCTGTCCGGGCTGGCGTCGCTGACGCTGTTCTATCCGAGCAGCGTCACACCGCAGTTCACCATCCTGCCGACCGGCACCGGCCACGACGGCCGGCCGCAGACGTTGCAGGTGTCCTCGTTCGACGCGTCCACATCGGCTGCGCTGTGCCCGAGCTGCGATACGCAGACCTGCGTGCCCACCCTCGCGGGAAAACCGTCGTCGTCGACGGGCACGTCCGTCGGCCAGGTGGTGAGCGTTCCGGCCGGCGCCGCCGTGACGGCGACGTTCTCTTGGCCGTGAATCCCGCACGGCTTGCGCGGTCCGGAAAAATCCGCGCGATCAGCTGAGCCGCGACGAGCTCAGCCTGGCGATTTCGCACGAGCGGGCTTGCGCACTGCGGGGCTGCCCCGAATGATTGACTGCCCCGCGCCCCAGCCTCTGCGCGGTGAGAAGTCTTGGCAAGCCGTCGCGACAAAAAACAGAAGCAGCAGTCCGGAACCAGATTCACGCGACGCGAGGCTCTTCAAGCGGGGCTCGGCCTGGGTGTGCTGGCCGGTGCGGCGGCGGCGTGCGGTCCCGTTTCGAATCGTTGTGCGGGCGGACCGCGCGGGCCGGCCGACGGCGTGGCGAGCGCGCAGCTGGCGGCGATCGACACGATCGTCGTCCTGATGCTGGAGAATCGATCGTTCGACAACTTTCTGGGCGGGCTGCGACTGGATCCGGGCTATGCGTCGGCGGCCGCGGTCGACGGGTTGACCGGCGGCGAGCAGCTCCTGGACGCGAACGGCGCGCCGGTCCAGCTGATGCGGATGGCCGGCAACGGCGCCGCGGATCCCCACCACGACTGGGTGACGTCGCACAAGGCGTGGAACGGCGGGCGCAACGACGGCTTCGTCAGCGCCAACCCCGGCATCCACCAGAACGAGGTGCTGAGCTACTTCGGCGCCGATCAGATTCCATTCCTGTACGCGCTCGCGCGCGAGTTCACGGTCTGCGATCGCTGGTTCTCGTCGGTGATGGGGCCGACCTGGCCGAATCGCTTCTACCTGCACGCGGCGACCGCCGACGGGCACAAGACCAATCGCCCGATGGGATTGTCGCCGCCGCCCACGATCTGGGAACGGATGGCCGACCGCTGCTGGACCGGCAAGAACTACTACTCCAGCAAGCTGCCCTGGTATTCGATCGCGTTCCCGGCCAAGAGCTTTTCGGGTGACGACGCGATCGTCCCCGAGCCGCTGGATCATTTCTACAAGGACGCGGCCCGCGGCGAGCTGCCCAACATCGCCATCATCGATCCCGACTTCGAGGCCAACGACGGCCATCCGCCCCACGATCTCGCGCTGTGCGAGGCGTTCGTCGCCAGCGTCTACCGCGCGCTGGCCGAGAGCCCGCAGTGGTCACGGTCGCTCTTGCTGGTGCTGTTCGACGAGCACGGCGGGTTCTACGATCACGTGCCGCCCCCGGTGACCGACGACCCCAACCCGGAGTTCCGCCAGCTCGGCTTCCGCGTGCCGGCGATCGCGGTCGGGCCGACGGTGCGGCGGCGCGCGGTCGTGTCGACGCCGTTCGAGCACGTGTCGATCGCGGCGACGCTGCGGGCGCGCTTCGGGATCGCCAGCCTGGGCCGGCGGATGGACGCGGCGCGCGACCTCGCATCGGTGCTGGATCCGGCGGCGGTCGTCGGGCCGGCGCCGCTGCTGCCGAAGGTCGCGCTCTCCACCGCGCGCACGCTGAGCGCGCCGATTCGCAAGACCAGCCAGCCGGAGATGCACGCGCTGGCGGCGGCGGGCGGCGTGCCCCACGCGCACGTCGATCCGCGGTCTCACGAAGAACGGATCGCCAGCTGGCTGCGCCTGGCCCAGGAGCTGGATTCGGTCCGGGTGATCGCGTGATCGGCTGGCTGCTGGGGCTGGCGCTGCTGGCCATGCCCGCTGCGGCCGACCTGGACGAGACGACCGTGGCGCGTTCGGCGCCGCCCCCGCCGTCGCTGATGGGGCCGCCGCGCCCGCGCGAGCTGACGCGCGTCGAGACGACCTGGCGGCCGTTCCTCGGGTTCGTCGGCAACAGCTGGGGCGCGATCGGCGAGGCGCGCATCGAGCACTATTTCCGGGCGCCCTTCATGGTCGGTGCCGAGCTGTCGCCGGCGGCGATCGCGTCGGCCGGCGACGGGCTGGGCGCCGTCACGCACGCGCGCGTCATCGGCGCGTTCACCACCGACTTCGTGACGCTGGGCCTGGGGGTCGGCTCGCGGCTGCAGCGCTTCGGATCGAACGGGCTGTCGCTGGCGCCGTCGCTGCGCCTCGGCAGCCTGGACGGCCTGAACTTCGAGCTGACCTACACGCACACGATCGCGCGCAACAAGTACACCGGCCAGCCGCGGGTCGGGTTTTCGAACGCGCTCGCCAAGATCCAGGTGCCGGTCGCGCGCCGGGTGGCGCTGCAGCTGGACGCCGGCCTCAGCCTGGACGCGTGGGCGTTCCTGACGCTCGGCCTGCGCCACCGGCTCTTCGGCGACGGCGGCCGCGGCACCTGGTTCCTGACCGGCGCCTTCGGGCTGGCGTCGGTGATCGACCAGTCGCCCTGCAACTACGACCTGGACGTTCCGTGCGGCGCCTCGGCGACGTCGTACGGTCCGACCGTCTCCGCCGGCGTCGAATACCGTTTCTGATTTCGGATTTCGCCGGCGTCGCGTTAGCCTCGCGTCGTCCGAGCCGAGATGACGACGAGGCGCAAATGGGTGCTGGGGAGCATCGCCTTCATGCTCGCCGTGCTGGCCGTCGCGGGATACACGTTGGAGACGCGTTACGCGATGGGGCAGATGGGGGAGGTCGTTTTCCCGTGGCAGAAAGCGCGGCGGCGGCTGAGGGCGGCACGCGTGATGACCTCGGGAGAGGGCAGCCGGTTCGTGAAGTTCCGGGTCAACGATGATCCGGGGGAACGGGAGGCGCGTGTGCGCCGGAACGGCGCGATCTGCGACAAGTTGACGGGCGCGTGGACCGACTACTTCGTCCGCTGCTTGGAACCGAAGGATCCCGAGCGGCCGCGGGTGCGCGCCGAGCTGCAGGATCTCGTGTCGCACGCGGTGGCGGTCAACGTCTCCGTATGCAGCGAAGCTCAGGCCGATACCATAGGTCCACCCGACGAGCAGGTCGATTCCTGCATCGCCTTCTTCACCTCCGGGATGTGCGACCTCCTGGACTACGCGCCGGACGAGTTGGCCATAAGCACAATGGACGTGATGATCAAGAAGCCGAACCGCCCGCAGCCTCACATAGAGGCCTGCCCGTTCCTCTTCTTGTAACCGGCGCGGCGCTCAGATTCCGCGCAGGACGAAGCCCGCCACGCCCGCGGCGAGGATCACGATCGGTTCGGGCACCTTCTTGAAGCGCGTGAACACGAGCCAGGTGGCCAATGCCATCGCGACCGTGGTGACGTCGATCAGGGCCCGCCGGCCGAGCACGAACGCCGCGCCCGCGATCGCACCGGTCGCCGCTGCCGTGACGCCGTCGACGAACGCGCGCACCTTCGGGTTGTCCGCGAAGCGGCGGAAGTAGGGCGCGGGGATGATGACGAACAGGTAGCAGGGGAGGAAGACGCCGATCGCGGCGGCCGTCGCGCCGAGCGGCCCGCCGACGAGATAGCCGATGAAGGCGACGGTGATGACGACCGGGCCGGGGGTGATCATCGCGACCGCCACGGCGTCCAGGAACTGGCGCTCGGTCAGCCAGTGGAACTGGTTGACGACGCCGCCGTGCAGGAACGGCACGATGGCGAGGCCGCTGCCGAAGACGAACGCCCCCGCCTCGGCGAAGTAGAGGGTCACCTTCACCAGCAGCGGCCAGGTGACGGCGGCGCCCGGGGCCGCGACGGCGGCAACAAGCGCGACGATGCCGGGCGGGAACAGCGACGCGATCGGCGCGCGGCGCGCGGCGGCCGTCCGGACGATCAGCGCGACCACGCCCGATCCGAGGAACAACCAGACGATCTCGGATTCCGTCCAGGCAGTGGCGACCGCGGAGAGCGCGAACAGGCCCCACAGCAGGCGGTCCTTCCCGAGCGTCAGCTTGATCAGCTTGACCGCGCTGCGCGCGATGATCGCGATGACCGCCGCCCCGACGCCGTAGAACGCGCTCTGCATCCAGGGCAGACCGCCGAAGCGCACGTACAGCGCGGACAGCCCGAGCACCATGATGAAGGACGGCAGGATGAAGGCGGCCGCGACCGCCGTCGCGCCGAACACGCGCCCCTTGGCCCACCCGAGGTAGATCGCCAGCTGCGCCGCGAGCGGCCCGGGCGCCAGCTGCGCAAGCGCCAGCCCGTCGACGTAGTCCTTCTTCGAGATCCAGCCGCGCGTCTCGACCAGATCGCGCTGCATGTAGCCGCCGAGCGCGATCGGTCCGCCGAACCCGAACGTCCCCAGTTAAAGGAAGTACCGCAGGACGTCCTTCAGGCTGCCGCCGCCGCTTCCGCCGGGACTTCCGGTTTCGGTCGTCATGGCCTGGTGACCCGCAGCATACGACCGTAACCGCTCGTCCGGGGCGGCGTAGTGACGGGTATGAACCTTCGCGAACGTCTGGCGGTCCTGGGAGAGGTTGTCTTCGCCAAGAACAGCCGCATCACCGGCCGGCTCGACTGGCTGCCGCTGCTGATCGTCCGGCTTTGCCTGGCGGCGGTCTTCATCCCGACCGGGTGGGGCAAGCTGCACGATCTCCAGAAGGTCACGG
>DATFXS010000836.1:0-29019 GCA_035315605.1 Polyangia bacterium | reverse complement strand
CCTGTTCGAGAAGTCGCGTGTGCAGACTGCCGGCATTTCGGTCGGGCAGATCGAGTCGCGCGGCCTCTACGAGAACACGGCGCGCGCGAAGATCACGATCCGGATGCAGCCCAAGATCGTGCTCTACGAGAACGCTGTCGCGACGAAGAAGTCGGCGTCGCTGCTGGGCGAGTACTACATCGAGATCGATCCGGGCACCGAGTACAAGGAGGTCAACGGGCAGCGCGTGAAGATGCAGAAGCTCAAGGATGGCGACGAGATCAAGAACGTCGTCGAGCCGGTCTCCCTCGGCGACATGATGGCGAGCATCGGGACGCTGATCCCGGTCATGCGCGACATCCTCGACGACGTGCACAAGATGACGTCCGGGCCGATCAGCGAGATCGCCAACAACGTCAACGAGCTGATCGAACGGAACTCGGTCGTGCTCGATCGCCTGCTCCAGCGCGTCGACGACATCGCGAAAGACGTCCAGGGCGTCACGCACGCCGAGGCTGGCGACGTCAAGGAATCGATCAAGAACGTCCGCGAGATCACCGAGTCGATCAAGGACCTGGTCGGCACTACCAAGAAGCAGATCGAGGGGACGGGGGAGGGCGCGCAGGGATCGATCGCGCGCCTGCAGACGTCGATCGACAACCTCGACAAGACGATGAAGCACGTCGAGGACATCACCAACAAGATCGACCGGGGCGACGGGACGGTCGGTCAGCTCGTCAACAACGACGCCATCGCGCGCAACGTCGAGGAGATCACCGAGGACGCGAGCGGCTTCGTCAAGAGCATCACCCGCCTGCAGACGATCGTCGGCCTGCGCTCCGAGTACAACTTCCTCGCGAGCACCTTCAAGAACTACCTGTCGATCCAGCTGATGCCCCGCCCGGACAAGTTCTATCTCATCGAGCTGGTCGAGGATCCGCGCGGCTACCGGACCAAGACCGTCACGGTCACGAACAACAGCTCGATGCTCGGCACCGAATCCGAGACCAAGGTGACGCTGACCGAACAGCTTCGCTTCACGCTTCAGTTCGGCAAGAAGGTCGGGCTTTCGCCCAACGTCGCGATCGGCGGCCGCTTCGGCATCAAGGAGTCGACGGGCGGCATCGCGGGCGATCTCTACCTGATGCGCGATCGCCTGCTGCTGTCGGTCGACGTGTTCGACGCCAAGGTCAACCAGTACCCGCGCATCAAGACGACGCTCGCGTACGCGATCTGGCAGCGCAACCTCTTCCTCGTCGCGGGCGCCGACGACATGGCAAACTACTCACGTGCGCGCGCCGGTGCAGGCGCGCTGTTCGATTGGTTTGCGGGCTTGCAGCTCACGTTCAACGACGAGGATTTGCGCTCGTTGCTTCTGTTCGGCGGCGGCGCCGCCGCCGGCGCCGCCAGCAAATAGCCAGTAATAACCTCGACCTGGCGCCGATCCAGCAAGCTTGACTCGGCGGACGCGCCCAATATAGTTACGGCGCTTCCGGCGGTCGAACGCGCCCGTTTTGAGCAAAATGCGTTTTAAAATCAATGAGATAGGGGACGGCGGGCTGCCGGTCAACGTTTCTGTCACGAAGGAGTGGCTGGCTTCCGCGTGCCCCGACATCGACGCTCGTCCCGCGCCGGATGGGCTTCGGCTGACCGGGCAGCTGATGCCCGCGGGTGAGGACTATCTGCTGCGCGGCGAGCTGACCGGCGATCTCGAGACGCCGTGCGCGCGCTGCCTCGAGCCTGCGCTCGTTCACGTCGACGTGCCGATGACGATGACGTTCGTCGCCGCCGGCACCGAAGAGGTCGACGTCGACGAGGAAGAGGACGCGGATCCCGACGTCGTCACGTTCAACGGCGGCGAGATCGATCTCGCCGACGAGCTGCGCGACGCGATCGTGCTCGCCATCCCGTTCAACCCGCTGTGCGACGAGGCCTGCCGCGGTCTCTGCCCGCTCTGCGGCGGCAACCGCAACCTCGTCCCCTGCACGCACGCGGCGGCGACCCCGACGACGCCCGGCGGGCTGGCGGCGCTGGGCAAGATCAAGCTCTAGACCCCTCGACAATAGAAAGGTACGTACGATGGCCGTCCCGAAGCGAAGACAGTCGAAATCACGTTCTGCGATCCGGCGCGCGCAGGTGATGAAGAAACCCGTGCCGAACTTTGTCCCCTGCCCGCGTTGCGGGGAGCCGAAGCTGACGCACCGGATGTGCGCGGGCTGCGGTTATTACCGGGACCGGCTGGTGATCGAGCCGAAGGAAGAGGAGCAGGCCTGAGGCGCAGGCCGTTGCTCCCGATGCCCAGAATCGCGGTCGACGCCATGGGGTCCGACGCCGCGCCGCGCGTCGAGCTCGAGGGCGTGCTGGCTGCGGTGCGCACGCGCGGCGTCCAGGTGACGCTGGTCGGTGACGAGCCGCGCCTGCGCGCCGAGCTGGCCGCGCTGGGCGCGGACGACAGCGTCCTCAAGAAGGACGCGATCGTCATTCGCCACGCGCCGGACGTCATCACGATGCACGACGCGCCGTCGATGGCCGTCAAGCAGAAGAAGCAGTCGTCGATGCGCGTCTGCTTCGACCTCGTGAAGGCGGGCGAGGCCGACGCAGTCGTCTCGGCGGGCAACTCCGGCGCGATGATGGCGTGCGGGCTGTTCGTGCTGGGGCGGCTGCCGGGCGTCGAGCGGCCGGCGATCGTCACGACCTTTCCGACCAAGGCGGGCGAGTGCGCGCTGCTGGACATGGGCGCCAACGTCGATCCCAAGCCGAGCGTGCTCGCGCAGTTCGCCGTGCTCGGGTCGGTCTATGCGCGCCTGCTGCACGGCAAGTCGCGTCCCAAGGTGGGCCTCCTGTCGAACGGCTCGGAGGATCACAAGGGCACGCCGCTGACGCGCGACGCGCACCAGCTGCTGTCGCGTCCCGATCCGGCCGGCGACGCGGACTTCAAGTACGTCGGCTACGTCGAGGGGCGCGACATCTTCCGCGGCGAGGTCGACGTGGTGGTGACCGACGGGTTCACCGGCAACGTCGTGCTCAAGAGCGTGGAGGGCGCCGCGGAGGTGATCCTGGACATGGTCCGCGAAGAGGTGGCGCGCTCGGGCATCCTGTCGAAGCTGGGCGCGGCGCTGATGACGGGGGCGCTCAAGCGCCTGCGCAAGCGCACCGACTACGCCGAGCATGGCGGCGCGCCGCTGCTCGGCGTCGACGGCGTGGCGCTGATCTGCCACGGCGGATCCAGCGCGGTGGCGATGAAGAACGCCGTGTTCGTCGCCGATCGATTCGCCCAGATGGGACTGCGCAAGGAGCTGACGGAGGCGGTGGCCCGGCACAATGCCCTCTGGGACGGGGCGCCGCCGGTCGCGGGAGCCATTTCGTGATCCGGAGCCGTATCGTCGGCACCGGGCGCGCGGTGCCGACCAAGAAGCTGACCAATGACGACCTGTCGAAGATGGTCGACACGTCCGACAGCTGGATCTTCGAGCGGACCGGGATCCGCGAGCGCCACATTCTTGAACCGGGGCTGGCGGCCAGCGATCTCGCGACCGAGGCTGCCGCGAAGGCCTGTCGGGCGGCCGGCATCGATCCTGCCGAGGTCGACTGCATCATCGTCGGGACGGTGACGGGCGACTGCCCGTTCCCCGCCACCGCGACCTTCGTGCAGAAGAAGCTGGGCGCGCGCAACGCCGGCTGCGCGTTCGATCTGTCGGCGGCCTGCGCGGGCTTTCTCTACGGCATGTCGATCGCGGACGGGTTCATCCGCTCCGGCCAGTACAACCACGTGCTGGTGATCGGCGTCGAGGTGCTGTCCCGCATCGTCGACTGGACGGATCGCGCCACCTGCGTGCTTTTCGGTGACGGCGCCGGGGCGGTGCTGATGACCGCGGATCCGACGGGCGCGCGCGGCGTGCTGTCCACGCACCTCTTCGCGGACGGTGCGCAGTCGGAGATTCTGTTGCAGCCCGCGGGGGGCAGCCGCGAACCGCTGACCGCCGACAACCTGAAGCGGTTCTACGTGCGCATGAACGGACGCGAGGTCTACAAGCACGCGGTCCGGAACATGGCATCCAGCGCGCTGATGGCGTTGGATGCGAACAAGCTCCGGCCCGACGACGTCACCTGGGTGGTCGGCCATCAAGCCAACCTGCGGATCCTGGAAGGCGTGTCGGAGCGGGTGGGGATTCCGATGGAGCGTTTCTTCCTCAACGTCGACCGCTACGGCAACACGTCGTCGGCGTCGGTGCCGACGGCGCTGGACGAGGCGATCGAGCAGAAGAAGCTGAAGGACGGCGACATCCTGCTGTTCACGGCGCTGGGCGGCGGGCTCGCCTGGGCGTCTGCGGTGGTGAGGTGGTGACGGTGGCGACCGCGCCGACGTCCAAGACCGCGTTCCTGTTCCCCGGCCAGGGCTCGCAGAAGGTCGGCATGGGGCAGGCGCTGCGCGACGCGTATCAGGAGTCGCGCGCCGTGTTCGACGAGGTCGACGATGCGCTCGGCTATCCGCTGTCCAAGCTCTGCTTCGAAGGTCCGGAGGCGGAGCTGACGCTGACCGCGAACGCGCAGCCGGCGATCTTGGCCACCAGCGTGGCGGCGCTGCGCGCGCTCGAGGCGCGATCGCCGCTGCGGCCGGTTGCGGTCGCGGGGCATTCGCTCGGCGAGTACAGCGCGCTGGTCGCGGCCGGCGCCCTCCAGCTCGCGGACGCGGTCCGGCTGGTGCACATGCGCGGCAAGTTCATGCAGGATGCGGTGCCGGCCGGGGTGGGCGCGATGGCGGCGATCCTGGGACTTTCGGCGGACGACGTGGCGGCTGTCTGCCGCGATGCCGCCGGCACCGACGTCGTCAGCGCCGCGAATCTCAACGGCGGCGGTCAGGTGGTGATCGCCGGCCACAAGGACGCCGTCGATCGCGCCTGCGCGGCCGCGAAAACGCGCGGCGCCAAGCGCGCGATCCCGCTTTCGGTCAGCGCCCCGTTTCACTGCGCGCTGATGCAACCCGCCGCCGATCGATTGGCGTCGGAGCTGGCCCGCGTCGACGTCAAGTCTCCGGAGGTGCCGGTGGTGAGCAACGTCGAGGCGTCGCCCAACCAGGACGCCGCGCGCGTCAAGGATCTGCTGGCGCGGCAGGTGACGGCGCCGGTGCGGTGGGAAGAGTCGGTCCAGTGCCTCGCCGGGCTGGGCGTCGCATCCGTCGTCGAGGTCGGGGCCGGGAACGTGCTGTCCGGGCTGGTTCGGCGCATCGCGCCGGACATCGCCGTGCACACCGCCGGTGATCCGACTAGCATCGAGGCGCTGGCCCATGCGTGAGCTGGAAGGAAAGATTGCGCTCGTGACGGGCGGTTCGCGCGGCATCGGTCGCGCCATCGGCGTCGCGCTCGGCCGGCTGGGCGCGAAAGTCGTTCTCAACTACACCAGCAACGAAGCGGCGGCCGCCGAGGCCGCCGCCGCGGTCGTCGCGGCGGGCGGCGCGGCGGTGACCAAACGGTTCGACGTCTCCGATCCGGCCGCCGTCGACGCCGCGATCAAGGAAGTGATCGCGGCCGAGGGCGGCTTGCAGATCCTGGTCAACAACGCCGGCATCGCGATCAACACGCTGGTGCTGGGCGCCAAGGACGCGGACTGGAAGCGCTCGATCGACGTGAACCTGAACGGAACCTTCTATTGTTGCCGGTCCGCCCTGCGCGCGCTGATGAAGGCGAAGGACGCCGGGCGCATCATCAACATCACGTCGATCACCGGCGAGGCGGGCTCGGCCGGCCAGGCGCCCTACGTCGCGGCCAAGGCGGGGATCATCGGGCTGACCAAGACGCTCGCGCGCGAGTACGCCTCGCGCGGCGTGACCGTCAACGCCGTATCGCCCGGATACATCGACACCGACATGACGGCAAGCGAGCTGCCCGCGGAACGGCGCGCGGAATTGATGAAGACCATTCCGCTGGGGCGGGTCGGCAAACCCGAGGACGTGGCCGCCGCGGTCGCCTACCTGGCGGGCCCGGCCGCCGCCTACGTCACCGGGCAAGTCTTGCGCGTCAACGGTGGGCTTTTCATGTAAGGTACGCGCCGCCTAACGGCGGAAACAACTGGATCGAGAGGACGAACCCATGGCCGACGAAATCGAAGACAAGGTCAAGAAAATCATCATCGAGCAGCTCGAGGTCGCGCCCGACAAGGTGAAGCTGGAAGCGTCGTTCGCGGACGACCTGAAGGCGGATTCGCTCGCGGTCGTCGAGCTCGTGCTCGCCCTCGAAGAGCAGTTCAAGATCGAGATCCCCGACGAGGACACCGAGAAGATCAAGACGGTCGGGGACGCCATCAACTACATCAAGGCGCACGCCAAGTAGTCGCACGGCGCGTTCGCGCCGCGAAAGGAAAGAATCGCGCATGGCACGAAGGGTCGTCGTCACCGGCATCGGGCTCGTCACGCCGATCGCCGTGGGCACCGAAGAGACGTGGCAGGGGCTGCTCGCTGGCAAGTCGGGCATCGGTCCCATCACGCATTTCGATCACTCCCAGTTCGCGACGCACTTCGCCGGCGAGGTCAAAGGGTTCGAAGTCACGCGCTGGATGACCTCGCGCGAAGCCAAGACCGTCGACCTGTTCATCCAGTACGGCGTCGCCGCCGGCCTGATGGCGGTCGCCGATTCGGGCCTGGAGATCAAGGGCGAGTTCGCGGAACGGGTCGGCTGCTTCGTCGGCGCCGGCCTGGGCGGCGTCTCGACCATCGAGGCCACCTGCAAGACGCTCTGGGAGAAGGGCCCCCGCCACGGCATCTCGCCGTTCTTCGTGCCGATGATCATCGTCAACCTGACGCCCGGCCAGATCTCGATCCGGGTCGGCGCCAAGGGGCCGAACATGTCGCAGGTGTCAGCGTGCTCGACCGGCGCGCACGCCATCGGCGACGCCGCGCGCGTCATCGAACGCGGCGACGCGGACGCGATGATCTGCGGCGGCGCCGAGGCGACCGTCTCGCCGCTGGGCGTGGGCGGCTTCAACAGCATGCGCGCGCTGTCGACCCGCAACGACGCCCCTCAGAAGGCGTCACGCCCCTTCGACCTCGACCGCGACGGCTTCGTGATCGCCGAGGGCGCGGGCGTCATCGTGCTCGAGGAGATGGAGCATGCGAAGGCGCGCGGCGCGAAGATCTACGCCGAGGTGCGCGGCTACGCGCTGAACGCCGACGCGCACCACATCACCTCGCCGGCGCCGGAAGGCGAGGGCGCCCAGCGCTGCATGCGGCTGGCGCTGAAGGACGCGAAGCTGAATCCGTCCGACATCGGCTACATCAACGCGCACGGAACATCCACGAAGGTGGGTGACGCCGCGGAGACGATGGCGATCAAGAAGGTGTTCGGCGACTCGGCCCGCAAGGTGATGGTCAGCTCGACCAAGTCGATGACCGGCCACATGCTGGGCGCGGCGGGCGGCGTCGAGACCGCGATCTGCGCGCTGGTGGTCGCACGCGGCGTGGTCCCGCCCACGATCAACTACACGACGCCCGATCCAGAGTGCGATCTCGACTACGTGCCGAACACGGCCCGCGAGGGGCGGGTCCAGCACGCGGTGACCAACAGCTTTGGCTTCGGCGGCACGAACGCGTGCCTCGTCCTGAGCCGGGTCTGACCGGCGGCTACTTGCGGCGGAGCTCGGCCTCGGCCATCAGCCAGTCTTCCTCGCTGTAGCCGTCCAGGCTCCCGCGCGCCAGGTAGAGCTCGTAGGCGCGGGCCGCGATGTCTTCGTGCGAAGGCTCGCCCCGATTCACACTCGAGGCGGACGCCGCCTTCTTGCCGTTCGACGCCGCCTTCACCATCGGCGCCGAAGTCTTTCCACCCTTCACTGTTTTCCGCCCGATCATTTTCATAGCAATCATATACGGCGCGCTCGGACCGCTCCGCAAGAAATTCATCGGGAAATGTACGTCGACGCGTGATGTTGACGATCGCGAAACAGAAATCTGACGGAGGCGCGTCAGGCGATGCCGCAATCGCGCGTCAGTCGACGTTCAGCGGGCGCTCGATTTCCGCGTTTCCATCGCGCTCGTCACTGGATGCTTCGCGGAACGCTTCGCGCTCCTGCTCCAACTCGTCCACGATCGCGACCAACAATCTGGCAGCGAGCTCGCGCGGCATCGCGACCGGCTCGTTCATGATCTCCGCCAGCGTGAACGACCAGCGGCGATCGCGCTTGGCCCAGTCGATCACCTCGTGAGGCGCCTCGATGCGGCGGCGGGCCAGCTCGTGCAATTGCGAACGGCGCGGTGACCGCCTCATCTCATCCTGTAGCTCACGGATCAAGCTGGGCAGGGTCGATGACGGATTGTGCACGGGTCGCCGGCCTCCTCAAGAACTTGCTTACGCATTCCGCACTCGCAAGACCTCGTCGTCTCGTCAGCGCGGTTCTACGTTCGGATCCAACGATGTTCGGTCACGGTTCGGGTGTCGGTAGGTGCCTCCGCTATTTGATTTTCGTCGGAGCCTTCGTTGCAGCCGCTCTAGCCGCCGTCGCGCATCGCGCGCGCGCTCAGAGTGCCGATTCGATCTCACCATTTTCGAACACGACTGGTCCAGCAGATTCCACACCGTCCGCGGATTACGTCAGAAAGCAAACGGAGCCACCTCGCTTCGATCCCAGTAGCCCGGCCGCGGACGCCGCACGGCGGGCGGAGGCCGCGAAGCCGCACAAAACCATCAACACCAAACCGCACGCCGACGCGAAGCCGCACGGTGAGGCGACCCCGACTTGGCCCGGCGAAAGCACGTCGCGGACCACCGAGGGAACGCCGCGATGGCCCGGCGAGATGGCGCCGAAGACCACTGAGAGCACGCCGAGTTGGCCGGGCAAGAGCACGCCGAAGCCAGCGCAGAGCACGCCGCGATGGCCGGGCGAGAGCACACCGAAAGCGACGGCAAGCACACCGACATGGCCCGGCGAAGACGTCGCGAGGCCGCCCGCCAGCGGCGCTTCGACACCGTCGCGCAGCGGCGCGGGTCAGCCACCCCTGGCCAGACCGGCGCGGAAACCCGCCGGCATCGTTGACCTTCCGCCGGGCGACCGGCCGATGGAGCCGACCTTCGACACGCCGGCCGCGCCCCGCACGGGCGCGCTGACGGCCGAGACCGCGCCCGCCGCGCCGCCGGTTGCGTTCCCCGCGCCGCAGATCGCGTCGCCTCCGCCGGGCCCCACGCAGGGCCCGTTCGTTGCCCCGCCGCCGGCCGCGCCGCAAACGGCTCCGGGAACGTTGCCGCAGGGCTTTGACACTGCGCCGCCCATTCCACCGCCGCCAGCTGTCGCGCCGTCGCCTACACCGATGACGGCGCCGGGCACGCTGCCGCCTGGCTTCGACACGGTGCCTCCGGAGACGCAGCGGTTCGCGGCCCCGCCTCCGGCCGCGAGCACCGAGCCGGGCACGCTACCGCCCGGTTTCGACACGACCCCCTCGGGGGTGCCACCGACCTCGCCATCGGAGCAGGCGGCGCCGGCGCCGGGATCGCCGACCTCGGCCGAGCAGGCGGGCCGGTTCATCGGAATCGATTCCACGGGGCGCTCGACCGCTGAGCTTCCGCCCGGGCAGGCACCCGCGCAGGCGCCGACGGTGACGGAGCAGGCACCGCTGATGCAGGCCCCCGCTGTGCCGGTCGAGGCGCCGGCGCCGCAGCGTGCCGCGCCACCGGAACGAGCCGCGGCGCCCGAGCGCGCGATGCCCGAGCGCGCCGCGATGCCCGAGCGCGCGACGATGCCAGAGCGGGCCGCCGCCGCGGAGCCGGTGCTGCCGTCGGGATCGCCGGAAGAGCTGATGCCGCCGTCGAGCGCGGCGCCGCAGAACCTCGGCACGGCGCCGCCCGCTGCGGCGCCGATGGCTGTTCCCGCACCGGCGCCCGAGACCGGCGCGCCCCTTCCGCCACAGGCCACGCCGATGGCCCCGCCTGCCCAAGCGCCAGCGCCGGCGCCAGCGGTGCCGGCGCTGCCGTCCAACGCGCCGTTCGACAAGCCGTCGTCGCCGCCGGGACCGATTCTCCCCGGCGGCATGGGGCAGTAGCTCGACCGGTCAGGCGGCCATCGCCGCCTCGACGGCGGCGATCGTCTTCGGGATGTCGGCGGTCAGCACCTCGCGGCCGGTCTCCGCGACCAGCACGTCGTCCTCGATGCGGATGCCGCGCACGTCGCTGAACATCTGCAGTCGCGCGCGATCGAGTCGATCGCCCGCCACGCGCTTCAGCGTCGGGTCGGACAGGATCGCGGGCGAGATGTAGAAGCCGGGCTCGATCGTCACGGCCATCCCCGGTTCGAGATCGCGGTCCAGGCGCAACGACCGCAGGCCGAATATCTTCGCGCGCTCGCGTCCGGGCGCGTAGCCGGCGCGGTCGCCGAGGTCCTCCATGTCGTGGACGTCGAGACCCAGCAGGTGGCCCACGCCGTGTGGAAACAGCAGCGCGACGACGCCGTCCGCCGCCAGCTCGATCGGATTGCCGCGCAGGATGCCGAGGTCGCAGAGCCCCGCCGCGATCGCCTGGCAGGCGAGCACGTGGACGTTGAGATAGCGGCTGCCCGGCGTCACCGCCGCGATCGCCTGCTTCTGCGCGGTGAGCACGACATCGTAAAGATCGCGTTGCGTCGACGAATAGCGCCCGGAGACCGGCCAGGTGCGCGTGACGTCGCCGGCCCATCCGCCGGGCGTTTCTGCGCCGACGTCGGCCAGCAACAGATCGCCGTCGGCCAGCCGGGCGTCGTAACGCTCGCTGTGCAGCACCTCGCCGTGCGGCGTGACGATCGACGGGTAGGCGCAGCCCATGCCGCGCGCCATCAGCGCCGCCTCCATGGCGGCGCGCACCTCCGCGGCGGTGCGCCCCGGGCGCGTCGCGGTCATCCCCGCGGCGTGCGCGGCGGCCGTCGCCGCGGCCGCGAGACGCAGCTCTTCCCGCGCGGCGTCGTCGTGATGAAGCCGCAGCTCGATGATCGCGTCCGCCAGCGGGGCGTCGAGCACGTCGATCACGCCGCGCCGGATCTCGCGGCCCAGCAAGCGGCTCTGCTCGAGGCAGGTCTCGAGATCCGGGGCGGGCAAGGTCGCGACGGCGCGGCCGCGGACGCTGGCGGGCAGACGCGCGAGCGGGCGGACGGCGCAACCCGTCGCCTCGCCGATCTCGTCGGCGGTCGGCGGCTCGCCTTCCCAGAGCGCCTGATCGGGTTCGGGATCGGGCAGGTACAGCGTGAACGCTGCGCCGTCGTAGACCGCCACCGCTCCGCGCAGAGGCAGGCCGAACAGATAGAGGAAGTGGCTGCTCGCGCGGAACGGATACAGGTTGGCGGCATAATTGCGCGGCCGCGGGACGCCGGCGGCGATCAGCGCCGGGCGGTTGCCGAGGCGCGCCGCCAGCTGCGCCCGCCGGGCCTCGTGCGCTTCTCGCTTCGGAATGAGCGGCAGCATTGTCGTCAGTATACGCGCCAGCTCCTCACGCCTCGCCCCCGGAGGGGGAAAGAAGCGAGCGGATCATTTCCGCGGCCGCGGCGGCGGCAGCGGGGGCGGCTTGGCGGTGGCGCCGTCCTCGGGCCACGCGTGCTTGGGATAGCGGCGGGAGAGCTGGCGTCGAAGCGCCGGATAGTGCTGGGTCCAGAAACCGGCGAGGTCGCGCGTCACCTGCACGGCGCGCCCGTTCGGCGCCAGCAGGTGCACGGTCAGCGCGACGCGCCCGCCCCCGACGGCGGGAACCGCGCGCGTGCCGAAGAAATCCTGCAGGCGCGATTCGATCCAGGGCGTGTCGCCGCCGTCGTAATGGACCGGCACGCTGCGCCCACTGGCCAGCGTGACGCGCTCGGGGGCGGCGGCCGCCAGCGCGCGCTGCGCGGCCGGGGGCAGCGCCGCCAGCACCAGCGCGGCCGGATCGCCCAGCTCGGCCAGGCTGCCGCGGCCCGCGCAGGCCGCGCGCACGAGGGCAGAGACGGCGTCGCCTTCCAGCGGTGGAAACGGCGCGTCCGGCACCTGCCGCCGCGCGAACGCCAGCCGGTGCAGGAGCGGCGGCAACGCCTCGCCGCCCGCCAGCCGCTCGGCGCCGCGCGCCAGCACGGCGTCGGCGAGCAGGCGCGACGTCTCCTCGTCGAGCGGGGCCGGCGCCATCGTCTCGTCGAGCATCAGCGCGCCGTAGCGCAGGCCGGTCGTCCGTTCGACGCGCCCGGTCCGTTCTTCGAAGGCGCGCCGGTCGACCTCTTCGATCTTGTCGGGGTAGAGGTCGAGCAACCATTCGGGCTCGATCGTCGATCCCAGGCGGACCTCGACGATCCCGCCGCGCGCCGGCTTCACCCCGCCGCGCACCGCCGCGCGCTCCTCGGCGTCGACGGCGACCAGCCAGTCGCCGGTCGACTCGTAGCCGAGCTCGGCGGAGCCGCCCGCGGCGAGCACCACCGTTCGCCCGCGCGGCTCGCGCCGGCGCGCGACGCGATCCGGAAAAGCGGCGAGGATCGCCATGCGCAGAGGTTCGTCCGCCGCGGGTCCGGCGGCGCCGCGGCCGCCTCGATCGCCGCCGCCCTGCAATTGCCGGCGCGCGCGATCGACCTCCTCGGTCGAGCGCCGATCCAGCTCCAGGCGCCGCATGACATCCGGGCGAAAGCGCGCCTCGGCCGCCTGCCCGAACAGATCGACGAGATCCAGAACGTCCGCGCCGCGATCCGACGGCGCGCCCGACGGGCCGCCCCCGAACGATGCGCGCGCGGTGACCCGGATGTCGCGCTCCGAGATCAAAGCGGCCGCCGTCGCGGCCGCCGCGCCCACGCCGCGCGCCTCGCCTTCCACGACCAGACGCGCCAGGCGCGGATGAACGGGCACGCGCGACATGCGCCGCCCCACGTCGGTCAGGCGCCCCTCGCGATCGACGGCGCCGAGGCGGGTCAAGAGCTCGCGCGCCGCGCCCCACGCCGTCGCGGGCGGTGGCTCGAGCCACGCCAGGGCGTCGGGATCGCCGACGCCGAGCGTCGCCAGCACCAGCGCCAGCTCGGTCAGATCGGCGCGCGCGATCTCGGGCTCGGTCTCGCGCGGCCGCATATCGAAGTCGTGGCGCGTGTAGAGGCGCAGCGCGCGGCCCGGGCGCGTGCGGCCGGCGCGGCCCGCGCGCTGGGTCGCGGCCGCCTGGCTGATCTTGGCGATCGCGAGCGTCGGCAGGCCCGTCCACGGCGAATGCGCCGCTTGCCGGGCCAGGCCCGAGTCGATGACCGCGGTGACGCCTTCGATCGTGACGGATGACTCGGCGACGTTCGTGGAGAGGATGATCTTGCGGCGATCGCCGGGGCGCACCGCGCGGGCCTGATCTTCGAGCGGCATCTCGCCGTGCAGGGGCAGCAGCGCGAAGCTCCCGATGCCCGGCAGCTCGGCGAGGGCGGTCTGGGCCCGCCGGATCTCGCCCGCGCCCGGCAGGAACACCAGCAGATCGCCGTCCTTGTCGTCGCGGAGCACGCGCCGCACGGCGCCCGCGACCTGCGTGGCGAGCGGCCGATCGTCGTCGGTCGGCAGGTGTTCGACCGCCACGTCGAACATCCGTCCCTCGCTGCGCACGATCTCCCCGCCCAGAAACTCCGCCACCGGATCCGCGTCGAGCGTCGCCGACATCGCCACCACCTGGAGGTCGGGGCGGTCGGTCTCGCGCAGCCGGCGCAGCCAGGCGAGCGCCAGATCGGTCGCGACATGGCGCTCGTGCAGCTCGTCGAGCACGACCGCGCGGACCTCCGGCAGCCGCGGCGCCGCCAGCAGGCGCCGGACGAACAGCCCTTCGGTCAGAAAACGCAGGCGCGTGTTCGGTCCGCCGACATCGTCGAAGCGGACGGCATAGCCGACCGTCTCACCGACCCGCTCGCCGCGCTCACCGGCGACGCGCGTCGCGGCCAGCCGCGCGGGCAGCCGGCGCGGCTCGAGCACCCAGATCTCGCCGGCGCGCCGGTCACCGTCGAGCAACGCCGGCGGGACGCGCGTCGTCTTTCCGGCGCCGGGCGGGGCCTCGACCACCACCGCGCCACGCGCCGCCACGCCGTCCACGATGGCGGGCAAGCATTCGTCGATCGGCAGTGGCTGGGGCGGCACGCTGGGTACAATGCCTGCGTGACGGCCGCGATTGAAGTCCGTGAGCTGAGCTTCACCTATCCAGGCGCGCGGGCGCCCGTGCTGCACCGCCTGTCGCTCGCGCTGCCCGCCGGGGCGCGGTGTCTGCTGCTCGGCGCGAACGGAGCGGGCAAGAGCACGCTGCTGCGGCTCATCGCTGGCCGGCACATGCTGGACCACGACGTCGTCCGCGTGCTCGGGCGCCCCGCCTTCCACGACGCGGGCCTGGCCGGCGAGGTGGCGTTCCTGGGCGGGCCGTTCCCGTTCGCGGCCGACATCAGCGTGCGCGACATCCTGGCGGCACGCCCGGGGATCGACCCCGCCCGCCGCGCCGCCGTGCTGGCGATGCTGGACGTGGATCCCGCCTGGCGAATGCACCAGGTGTCCGACGGGCAGCGCCGCCGCGTCCAGCTGCTGCTCGACCTCGAGCGGACGTTGCGCGTCATCCTGCTGGACGAGGTGACCGCCGAGCTGGATGTGCTGGCGCGGGCCGACCTGCTCCGCTTCCTGCGCGACGAGAGCGACGCGCGCGGCGTCACGATCGTCTATGCCAGCCACGTCCTCGACGGCCTGGAGGACTTCGCGACCGACGTGGCGTTTCTGTCCCGCGGGCGCCTGCGCTGCTTCGCCCCGATCCGGGAGGTGCTGGCGGCCGCCCCGCCGGGCGGCGCCGGGTCGGCGCTGCATCGGCTGTGCGAGGCCTGGATGCGCGAAGACCGGGGGTAGCCTGTGGATAACTTTCGCCGCACCTCGGCCTTTGAAGGTCCCGGATTATGTGAATCGGCGGGCCTAATCCGGTAGTCTCGGGGCGTGGACATCTCGGCGGACATGGTTCGCGTCGCGCTGTTCGCCGTGATCGCTTTCGTGGTCTCGGTGTCGGTCCACGAGTTCGGCCACGCGTTCGTGGCCGACCGCCTGGGCGATCGGATCCCGCGCCTGCAGGGTCGGCTGACGCTGTCGCCGCTGGCGCACATCGATCCGATCGGAACGCTGGCGGTGCCGCTGCTCGGCGTGCTGATGCCGGGGTTTCCGATGCTGGCCTGGGGCAAGCCCGTGCAGACCAACCCGGCCAACTACACGAAGCGGCTTTCGATGACGACCGGTCACATGCTGGTCGCGGCGGCGGGCCCGTTCATGAACCTGGTCCTCGCGGTGTTGACGTCGGTCGTGATCGTCATCCTGGGACATGCCCACCTGCTGTCGCCTGCCGTGGCGGAGTGGATGATCACCTACTTGCTGAAGCTGAACATCGTGCTCTTGTTCTTCAACCTGATCCCGATCGGGCCGCTCGACGGCGCCGCGGTGCTGGCGGGCCTGCTGCCGCCGTCGATGCATCGGATCGTCGAGCTCAATCGCAAATACGGCATGCTGCTGCTGCTGGCGCTGTTCTTCGCCCCCTCGGTCGGCATCCCGGGGCTCGGCCTGATCATGAGCCCGGTCAATCACTTGATCGGACGCTGGGTGCACCTGCTGGCTCGTCTGGTGCCCGCGTGAGCGCCGACGGCGGCAACACGGCGTATCGGGTCACGCTGCCGGAGTTCGAGGGGCCTCTCGATCTCCTGCTTCACCTCTGCAAGACGCACGAGCTGGACATCGTCAACATCCCGATCGCGTTCATCACGCGCAAGTACCTCGAGTACCTCGAGATGATGCAGTCGATGTCGGTCGACGTCGCCGCGGATTACCTGGTGATGGCGGCGACGCTCGCTTACCTGAAGTCGCGCGAGCTGGTGCCGACGCCGGAGCCGCTGGACACGACGGGCGAGGACGGCGGCATCGAGCTGGATCCGCGCGAGGAGTTGATCCGGCGCCTGCTCGAATACCAGAAGTACAAGCACGCCGCCGAGCAGCTGGGCGGCCGGCCGATCGAGGGACGCACGGTCTTCGCGCGCGGCGTCCCGATCGAAAAGGACGATCCCGCTGACCGGCCCCTCGGCGACCACTCGGTCTGGAAGCTGATCGAGGCGTTCGGCAAGATCCTGGAGAAGGCCGGCAAGGCGACGACGCACGACGTGGTCGTCGATCGCGTCTCGATCGGCACGCGCATTGGCCAGCTGGCCGATCGCTTGAAGGCGGGGGGAGGCTCGTTCCGGTTCGACGCCTGCTTCGATCTCAGCTTGCCGGAAGCCGAGCTGCGCAATCAAGTGGTGGTCACGCTGCTGGCGATCCTGGAGCTGGCGCGGCTGAAGGCCGTCCGCGTCTTGCAGTCAGACACCGACGACACGCTGTTCATCACCTTGGTCAGCGACGCCGCGATGGAGGTCGCGCGCCACGTGACCATCACGTCGGTCGTCGGCGAAGAGCGCGCGACAGAGGACGGCGAAGGACAAGAGCGAGAGCAAGAGCAAGTGGAACGTGGACGAGGAGAAACATGAAGAAGCCTAAGAAGATCCAGCCTGCCGTCGATCCCCACGAGGAGACGACCAATCCGAACGCGGCGAATTCGCCGAACGGACCTGGCAACGATTTCGGGAACGACTTCGACGAGGGCGATGACACCGCGGTCACCGCGGCGCCGATCGAGCTGCTGCGCAACTCGGTGCGGCCCGACGACTGGGACGGCCCGACCCACGAGGCGGCCGCGGCCGAGATGGCGGCGCTGGCGGCCGCGTCCACACAGGAAGGCGTCGACGCGGACGAGGAGCCCGAGTTGCCCGCGTCGGCGCCCCCCGCGCGCCTGGAGAGCGTCATCGAGAGCCTGCTGTTCGCGAGCGATCGGCCGCTGCCGATCGCGGATCTGAAGCGCCTGGTGGGCGAGCGCGCGGGCGCCAAGGTGACGGAGGCCCTCGAGGCGCTGCGGGCGCGTCGCGATCAGGAGGGGAGCGGCATCCAGGTGGTGGAGGTGGCGGGCGGCTGGCACCTGCGCACGCGCCCCGACAACGTCGGGTGGGTGTCGCGCCTGATCGCCGGTAGGCCCCAGCGGCTGACGCGCGCGATGCTGGAGACGCTGTCGATCGTCGCCTACCGCCAGCCGATCACGCGCCCGGAGATCGACGACGTGCGCGGCGTCGACTGCGGGCCGGTGCTGAAGACGCTGCTGGATCGCGGGCTGGTGCGCATGATCGGCAAGAAGGAAGAGGTCGGCCGGCCGATCCTGTACGGAACGACGCCGGAGTTTCTCCGGGTCTTCAGCCTGCGCGATCTCGCCGAGCTGCCGACGCTGCGCGAGTTCCACGAGCTGGGGGCGGCCGACATGGCGAAGGTCGACGCCGAGGCGCCGATCGCCGCCGAGAAGGCGGACGACGCGGCAAAGCCGGCGGCGGCGCCGGCCCGGCAGCTGGACCCCGAAGAGGACGACGAGCTTCTGACCGAGCTCGAGCGCGCGGCGACGGCGGCGGCCCGCGCCGCGGAGGCGACCGAGGTCACGGCCGCGCCCCCGCCGGCGCCGGCGGCCGAAGACGCGACGCCGACGACCACGGACTAGCGCGGCGTGCGCCTGCAAAAGTTCCTCGCGCAGGCGGGTGTGTCGTCACGCCGCAAGGCGGAGGCGCTCATCGCGTCGGGGGCGGTGCGCGTCAACGGCACGTCGGTCACCACGCTGGGCACCAGCGTGAACGCCGCGCGCGATCGCGTTGAGGTCAACGGCCGGCGCGTCGTCGCCGAGGCGCCGATCTACCGGCTGCTGCTCAAGCCCCGTGCCTGCTTGGCCACGCTGGCCGCGAGCGGCGAGCGGCCGACGCTGGCGCGCTACCTGCGCGACGCCGAGCCGGGGCTGCAGGTGGTGGCGCCGCTCGACTTTCCGGCCGAGGGCGTGGTGCTGCTGACGACGGACGGCGAGCTGGCGCAGGCGATCGGTAAGAAGGGGCGGGTGGCGATGACCTATCACCTCAAGCTGCAGGGGCTGGTGGGGGACGACGCCATCACCCGGCTCGCGCGCGGGTGGCGCTGGGAGGGACGGCCGGTCAAACCCGAGACGGTGGACAGGCTGGCCGCGACCGAGCGCAACACCTGGATCGAGATGGTGGTGGCGGAAGCGCGGCCGCGCGCGCTCAAGGCGGCGGGCGATCTGATCCGGCACTCGCTCCTGAAGATCTCGCGCATCCGTCTGGGTGGCCTGTCGTTCGAGGGGCTGTCGATGGGCGGCTGGCGCGATCTGACGCGAGCGGAGATCAATGATCTGCGCCGTCGCGCCGGCCTCGCGTGATCGCGTGAGCGTAACGCGGCTTTGCCGCGCGGAGATCCATCGCGGGAGGGTTTGGGAACCCTCCGAGGGTTCCCATCGAAATCGACGCACGGAACCGTGCGTTGCAGCATGAGTCCGCCCTCACGCAGGCGCAGGTGCGTGTGATAGAACCCGCCCGTGGCTGAAGGAAAAGTTGCGAAGATCGCGCGCGCGCTGATTTCCGTGTCGGACAAGACCGGCGTCGTCGAGCTGGCACGGGGCCTGAGCGCCGCGGGGCTCGAGATCTTGTCGACGGGCGGGACGGCGCGGACGCTGGCGGCCGCCGGCGTTCCCGTGCGCGAGGTCGGCGACTTCACGGGTGCGCCGGAGATCCTCGACGGCCGCGTCAAGACGCTGCATCCCCGGATTCACGGCGGCATCCTGGGCCGCGGCACGCCCGCCCACCGCGCCGAGATGCAGGCGGCCGGCATCGTGCCGATCGACCTGGTGGTCGTGAACCTCTACCCGTTCCGCGAGACGGTCGCGCGCGGGGCGCCGTTCGACGAGATCATCGAGAACATCGATATCGGCGGGCCGACCATGATCCGCTCAGCGGCGAAGAATCACGAGCGCGTCGCGGTGGTCGTCGACCCGGCGGACTATCCGGGGATCCTCGACGAGATCGACGCCGCGGGCGAGATCTCCGATGCGACCCGGTTCCGGCTGGCGCGCAAGGCGTTCGCGCACACCGCCGGCTACGATGGCGCCATCGCGTCGCACCTCGGCCGGTTCACGACGCCCGACGCGCCGCCTGCCGACTTCCCCGAGTCGTTCCACCTGGGCGGGACGCTGGCGCGTGCGTTGCGGTACGGCGAGAACCCGCATCAGAAGGCCGCCTTCTACGCGCTCGACGGCGCGCCGTCGGGGCCGTCGCTGGCGCGCACGCGGGTGTTGCAGGGCAAGGAGCTCTCTTACAACAACCTGCTCGATCTGGACGCGGCGCTGCGCATCTGCGCCGAGTTCGCGGCGCCGGCCGCGACGATCGTCAAGCACAACAATCCCTGCGGCGCGGCGCTGTCGGACAAGAACATCGCGGACGCCTACCGGCGGGCGCGCGAGACCGATCCGATCTCGGCGTTCGGCGGCATCGTCGCCGTCAACCGCCCCGTCGACGGCGAGCTGGCGCGCGAGATCAAGGAGACGTTCCTCGAGTGCGTGATCGCGCCCGCGTTCGAGGCCGACGCGCTGCCCGTGCTCGCGGCGAGCAAGAACCTGCGGCTCCTGGTCTGCGACATCGCGCTGGAGGGTCCCGGCGCGCTCGAGCTGCGCAGCGTGGCAGGCGGCTTCCTGGTGCAGTCGCGCGATCGCGACACCTCGGCGGCCGCGGCGGGCAAGGTGGTGTCGAAGCGGGCGCCGACGCCGGCCGAGCTGGCTGATCTGGATTTCGCCTGGCGTGTCTGCAAGCACGTCAAATCGAACGCGATCGTGTTCGCCGCCGGCGGCCGTACGCTGGCGATCGGCGCGGGCCAGATGTCGCGCGTCGATTCGGTGCGGATCGCGGTGTCGAAGGCCCGATCGCCGCTGGCGGGTTCGGTCTTCGCGTCCGACGCGTTCTTCCCGTTCCGCGACAGCGTCGACGAGGCCGCCAAGGCGGGCGCCGTCGCGGTCATCCAGCCGGGGGGCTCGGTGCGCGACGCGGAATCGATCGCCGCCGCCGACGAGCACGGCCTCTCGATGGTGATGACGGGCGAGCGGCACTTCCGGCACTAGAACGGCGATGCGTGTCTTTCTGATCGGGTCGGGCGGACGCGAGCACGCGCTGGCCTGGAAGCTCGCGCAGAGCCCGCTGTGCGAGAAGATCGTCGCCGCGCCCGGCAACCCCGGCATCGCGACGGTGCCGAAGGTGACCTGCGTGCCGATCGCGGCCGACGCGACGAACGAGCTGATCGCCGCAGCGGTCGCCGAGCGCGCCGATCTGGTCGTCTGCGGGCCGGAGGCGCCGCTCGCCGCCGGCCTGGGCGACGCGATGCGGGCAGCCGGGCTGTCGTTCTTTGGACCGTCGCGGGCCGCCGCGGAGATCGAGGGCTCGAAGGCGTTCGCGAAGCGGCTGATGCGCGACGCGAATGTCCCGACCGCCGCCTTCGGCGTGTTCGAAGACGTCGCGCCGGCGGACGTGTTCATCGATGCGCAGCCGGGGGCGGTCGTCGTCAAGGCGGACGGGCTGGCCGCCGGCAAGGGCGTTGTCGTCACGTCGACCAAAGCGGAGGCGAAGGCGGCCGTCCGCACGATGCTGTCCGAGCGCGCCTTCGGCGAAGCCGGCGCGCGCGTGGTGATCGAGGAGCGCCTCACGGGCCGTGAGGTGACCATGATGGCGCTGTGCGACGGCACGCGCCTGGCGCTGCTCGCATCCTCCGAAGATCACAAGGCCGTCGGCGACGGCGACGTGGGACCCAACACGGGCGGCATGGGGACGGTCTCGCCGTCGGCGCTGATCGACGACGGCGCCGCGCAGCGGATCCTGGAGACGCTGTTCGTGCCGACGGTCCGCGCGCTGACCGAGGCCGGGCGGCCGTTCCGCGGCCTGCTCTACGGCGGCCTGATGCTGACGCCCGACCGCGGGCCGATGGTGATCGAATGGAACTGCCGCTTCGGCGATCCGGAGACGCAGTCGGTGCTGCTCCGCTTCGATGGCGATCTGCTGCCTTGGCTGGCGGGCGTCGCCGCGGGCGCGATGCCGGCCGGCGTCCCGCGCGCGCGCCCGGGCGTCGCGGTCTGCGTGGTTCTGGCGGCGGGCGGTTATCCGGCCAAGCCGCGCGCCGGTGATCCGATCGCCGGGCTGCCCCCGGCCAGCGACGATCTGATGGTGTTCCACGCCGGCACGCGCGCCGAGGCCGACGGGCAGGTCGTCACCGCCGGTGGCCGCGTCCTCGGCGTGACCGCTTACGGCGCCGACCTGGCGGCGGCGCGCGCGCGCGCCTACGGAGCCGTCGAAACGATCCGTTTCGATGGTATGCATTTCCGCCGAGACATCGGCCTGCGAGGGAGCCCACGAACATGAGTGATCGAATCGACGTCGCCATCATGATGGGGTCGAAGTCCGACCTGGAGACCATGCGTCCGGCCGCGAAGGTGCTGGAGGGGCTGGGGCTGGCGGTGGAGGTGCGCGTGCTGTCGGCGCACCGCACACCGGAGGAGGCGGCGTCGTTCGTCAAGGAGGCGGGCCGGCGCGGCTGCAAGGCCTTCATCTGCGGCGCGGGCGGCGCGGCCCACCTGGCCGGCGCGGTCGCGGCGCACACCATCCGGCCCGTCATCGGCGTCCCGGTCGTCTCGGGCAGCCTGGGCGGGTTCGATTCGCTGCTGTCGACGGTGCAGATGCCGCCCGGCATGCCCGTCGCGACGGTCGCGATCGGCGGCGCCGAGAACGCGGGCCTGCTGGCGGCGCAGATCATCGCGCTGGGCGACGCCGAGCTGGCCAAACGCGTCGAGGCCGAGCGCGCTGCGCGCCGCAAGAAGGTTCTCGACAGCGACGCCGAAGTCCGCGGCGGCAAGTGACGCGGGGCCGAATCGGGCAACGGAGATGCCGCACGCGTTCGACGAAGAGCTGGTATTCGCGGTGGCGGCGTTGCAACGGGGCGAGGTGATCGCGTACCCGACCGAGACGTTCTACGGCCTGGGCGTCGACGCCATGGACGAATTGGCGCTGGCGCGGCTGCGCGCGCTCAAGGGACGCGACGGCAAGGCGATCTCGGTGCTGGTCGACGGGCGGGCGATGGTCGACAGCGTCTGCAGCGTCGTGCCGCCGCTGGCCGAGGAGTTGATGCGGCGGTACTGGCCGGGGGCGCTGACGATCGCATTGCCGGCGCGCAGCAATCTCCCCAGCGCGCTGATCGACGACGGGTGTATCGCCGTGCGCCAGTCGTCGCACCCGACGGCGCAGGCGCTGGTGTCGCGGCTGGGACGGCCGCTGACCACGACCAGCGCGAACCGGGCCGGGCAGGCGCCCGCGACCACCGACGAGGCGGTCGAGGAGATCTTCGCCGGGCGCTGCCGCGTCGTGCACGGCGGCGCGACGGCCGGCGGCGCGCCCAGCACGCTGGTCCGCGTGCGCGGCCCTTTACTGGAAATTTTGCGCCGCGGTGCGATCGAAGTTGATCCCGACGCGCTGTCGCGTGGTAAGGGTTAGGCGAGGCGATCATGGCGGACATCTCTCCTTTTGCCGGCCTCCGCTACGCGACAGAGCGGGTCGGCGATCTGGCCCGCGTTCTCTGTCCCCCGTACGACGTGATCGGCGAGGACGAGCGCCGCGATCTCGAGGCGCGTCACCCCGAGAACATCGTCCGCCTCGAGCTGCCGCGGGGCAACGACGACACGCGCTACACGACCGCGGCGCGCCTGCTCGGGTCCTGGACGACGGAAGGGATCCTCCAGCCCGAGGCGCGCGACGCCTTCTACCTCTACGAACAGCAATTCAGCCACGCCGGACAGCGCTACACGCGGCGCGGGTTCTTCGCGGCCGTTCGCCTAGAGCCGTTCGAGCGGCGCGTGGTGCTGCCGCACGAGAAGACGCTATCGGCGCCGAAAGAGGACCGCCGGCGGCTGCTGCTGGCGACGCGCACCCAGATCTCGCCCGTGTTCGGCCTGTACCGTGACGCCGCCGGCACCGCGCGGGCGATCATCGACCAAGCGGCCGAAGGGGCGGCCGCGGTCGACACGACGACGCCGGACGGCGTTCGCCATCGCCTGTGGCCGATGACGTCGGCGGCGGCGCTGGATGGCCTGCGCGTGCAGCTCTCCGATCGGCAGATCCTGATCGCCGACGGCCACCACCGCTACGAGACGATGCTGGGCCTGGCGCCGGAGCTGCGCCCGCTGGATCTGGCGGCGGGCGCGGCGGCGTCGGACTACGCGATGATGTTCCTGGCGCGTGCCGAGGATCCCGGGTTGCTGGTGCTGCCGACGCACCGCCTGATCAAGGACCTGCCCGACTTCAGCTTCGACGGGCTGTGCGCGGCCGCCGCCGCCGCCTTCGACGTCACCGAGGGCGACGAGACGACGCCCGAGGCGATCGAGGCGCGGCTGACGCGAGACGGGGCCGAGCGGGTCGTGTTCGCGGTGCGCGCGCCGGGCCGTCGGCCGACCACCTGGCTGGCGCTGAAGCCGATCCTCGACCTGTCGGCGCTGGGCCCGCCCGCGCTGCGCACCCTGGACGTCACCGTGCTCCACGGCGTGATTCTCGGGCCGCTGCTGAACATCGGCGCGGAGGCGCTGGCCAAGCAGTCGTTCCTGACCTACACGCACGATACGGCGGAGGCGCTGGCGCGTGTCGATCGGGGCGAAGTCCAGGCGGCGTTCTTCATGAACCCGACGAAGGTCGAGCAGGTGCTGGCTGCCTGCGAGGCCGGGTTCGTGCTGCCGCAGAAGTCGACGTACTTCCTGCCCAAGCTGGCGACCGGGCTGGTGATGTACCGTCTGGACGGCGCGGCGCCCCGACCGCGGTTGTGAGCGCCGACGAAGAGGCGATCACCTCCGACACGCTGCGGGCCGGGCGTGTAAAAATTTTCCAGCCGGCCCGCGGCGCGCGGATGAGCCTGGATCCGGTGCTGCTGGAAGGATTTCTCCCTCCGCCGCACGGCCGGTTCCTCGACATCGGCTGCGGGACCGGCGCGCTGTCGTTCCTGCTGCTGGCGCGCGATCCGGCGGCGACCGGCGTCGGCGTCGAGCTGCAGCCGCGTTTGGCGGCGCTCGCGGTGCGCGGGCGCGACGCCAACGGCTGGCAGCCGCGCCTGGAGATCGTCGCCGGCGACGTGCGCGCCCGGCATCGGTTGATCGCGGCGGCGGCGTTCGACCTCGTCGCGACCAACCCGCCGTACCGGACGCTGACCGGCAGCCGCCGGCCGCCCGACGACGAGCGCGCGCTCTCCCACCAGGAGATCGCGCTCGCGCTGGACGAATGGGTCGCGTGCGCCGCGCGCTCCGTCCGTCCCGGCGGTCGGGTGGCCGCGATCTTCCCCGCCGAACGGGCCTCCGAGCTGCTGGCGGCGCTGCACGAGCACGATCTGACGCCCTGCCGGCTGCGCCCGATCTATCCGCGCGCAGGCGAGCCGGCATCGCGCGTGCTGATCGAGGCGGAGCGCGCCGGCCGCCGGCCGCTGGTGCTGGAACCTCCGCTGATCGTCCACGGGGAGACCGAGCGCTACAGCGACGAGGTGTCGCGGCTGCTCGCCGATTGATTCGGTGCTAGCGTGCGTGTCGAGGTGACGATGCGCGTGGCGGTGCTGGCGGGCCTGGTCGCGTGCGCGCCCATGACGATGACGGGCTGCTCCCGCGCCACGATGGATATCAGGTGCGGTCCCGGTAACGGAACGGGAAAGTGCCCGTACGGCGACGCTGTCAGCGTGGCGACGGCGGCCACACCGGATCTCTTCGCGACGCCCGTCTACTTCAACGGAGGGTCGCCCCTTCCGTCGGGGCCGTATGAGGTCAGCTACGTCGACGGCTGCATGAAGTACAGCGGCTATCAGGGCTGGGCCGTCAACGCGTACGACGAGACCGGCTGCTGCAACTGGTGGATCATCAGTGAGACGCCGGCCGATCGGAGGACCGAGGCGCCCGGCACGATCGGGTTCCTGGTAGGCGCCGGGGGATTCCAGGACTTCGATGCATGCGTGGCGGCCAATCGGGACGTCGCGCCGAAGACCTTCTTCCATCCGGGGGGGCGGATCGGCATCTGGCTGAAAGACGATCCCTACGCCGACAACCTCCCGGGGCTCGACGGCCGGAACCCGAAGTGGGGCCTCGCACGTCTCGCGGACTGCTCCGGGCCGTGAACACGCGGCTTGTGCGGGTGTATGATAACCGCATGCGACGACTGACCTTGTTCTTGATGATCGCGGCCGTGGGCTGCGGCAGCAGTAACAGCAGCACCGGCACCGGCGGCAGCGGCGGCAGCGGCAGCCCCGGCACGGGCGGCACCGGCAACCCCGGCACGGGCGGCAGCGCCGGCACCGGCAACACGGGCGGGCAGGTGATCGGGTCGTCGGGGTGCGCGCTGTTCACGCCCGACGACGTCTGGAACGAGGACGTGTCGGGTCACGCCGTCGACAGCGCCAACACGACCAAGATGTACAACCTGATCGGCATGACGACGCCGATTCACCCCGACTTCGGCACCGACTTCGGCATTCCGATCACCATCGTGCCGCAGAGCCAGCCCAAGGTCCCGATCGTCTTCGACGACTACCCCGACGAGAGCGATCCGGGGCCGTATCCGTTCCCGGGAGCAGGCGTCGTGCAAGTCGAGGGGACCAGCGATCCGACGAACTGCTCCGGCGACTGCCACGTGCTCGTCGTGCAGATGGGGGCGTGCAAAGTCTACGAGGGCTACGCCTGCCACCTGGCGACCGACGCCTGGCACTGCTCGAACGGGGCGATCTGGGATCTGACCAAGAAGAGCGAGGGGCAGCGCCCCGACGGCTGGACATCCGCCGACGCGGCCGGGCTGTCGATCTACGCGGGCCTGGCGCGCTACGAGGAGGTGATGGCCGGGGCGATCACGCACGCGATCCGGTTCACCCTGCCGTGCACGGCCGACGCGCGCGTCGCGCCCGCCACGCACCAGGCGGTGCCGGGCAGCTGTTCGAGCAAGCCGCCCGGCCCGCCGATGGGCCTGCGCGTCCGCCTCAAGGCGAGCTACGACATCAGCGGCTTCGATCCGACCGTGCAGATCTTCCTGCGCGCGTTCAAGAAGTACGGCCTGATCCTGGCCGACAACGGCGGCTCCTCGAGCACCTTCTACTTCCAGAGCGAGGTCAACACGAACTGGCCCGACACCATCAACGACCTCAAGATGGTGCCCGTCTCCGCCTTCGAAGCCGTCGTCCCCTAGCGCCGCGGCCCCTCTCCCTAACCCTCTCCCCGCTTCGCGGGGCGAGGGGATCGGAGTCGTGACGACGAAGCCCATTTCCTTCCCCCTCGCCCCGCGAAGCGGGGAGAGGGTCGGGGAGAGGGGCCGCTACGGTGCGGCGCCGCCGCCTTCCTTGTTTTCCTTGAGCGCCTCGTCGATCGGCGGCAGGTCGTCGAGGTTCGGGACCAGCGTGATCTCGATGCGCCGGTTCTTCGCCTTGTTCTCCGGGGTGTCGTTGGCGGCGACCGGCGACGTATCCGCGTAGCCGGCGGCGGAGACACGCTTCGGCTCCATTCCCGAGGTGACCATGAAGTTCAGCACCTCGACGGCGCGCGCCGTCGACAGGTCCCAGTTCGAACGAAACTTCGCGCTCTTGATCGGCGCGTTGTCGGTGTGGCCGGCGATCTGATAGTTCCGGTTCGGCAGCGACTTCAGCACCGCGGTCACCTGCTTGAGGGCGTCCTTGCCTTCCGGCTTCAGGTCCGTCTTGCCCGGATCGAAAAGGATCTTGTCGCCCAGGCGGACGATCATCCGGTTCTCGCGGATCTCGACCTGCAGCTTGCCGGCGTCGGTCAGGCTCTTGAACTGCGTCACCAGCTTGCGGAACTGGGCCGCGCGCTCGTCGGCCTGCGCCTTCGCCTTGCGCAGCTCCTCCATGCGCTTCTTCGTGGATTCCAGCTCGGCGTCCTTCGATTGCAGCTCGGCGGCCTTGGTGCCGCGCTCCGTCTCCAGGCGCGAGACGTCCTCGCCCATCGACTCGAGCTTCTTGGTCAGCAGCTGCACGCGCGCGTCGCGGCTGGCGACGTCCGTCTTGTGCGCCGCCTTCTCCTTGTCGAGCGCCGCCTGCGTGTCGGCCAGCTTCTGCTTCTGCGCGTCGCGATCCTTGAGGACCGCGTTGTGGACGTCCTCATCGACGCCGCATCCCGCGCCCACCGTCGCGATCGCCGCGACCATCATCGAAGCTAGCCATGCTTGCGCTCTCGTCATCGCGTTCCTCCTTTGCCGCGTGGGGCGACGCGGCCCGACGCCGCGCCGTTGAACAGCTTGTCGACAATCGCATCCAGCGCCGCGTCGTCCAGCGGGCGGGCCCCGATCGGGAAATCCCAGGCCAGATTCGCCGCCAGCCGGGCGCGCGTCTTGCCGCGGTCGTAACCGAGCCGCTGCAGCAGCGCCGCCCGCTCTTCCAGCTCGCCGCGGTACATCGCCTCGCGCCGCGCCTTCTCCACCTTGCCGCGGTCCGGATTCCGGCGCGGTTCCATCCAGTCGAACGGGGGCGGCGACTTGGCCATTTCGGGCCGCTACTTTAACCCTTCTGCGCGCTTTGCGGCCTGCCAAAGTCGTTCTTGCTCGTCGGGCGAGGCGTCGCTGACCGCGCGGCCGTCGGCGGCCAGCGCCAGCTCCACGTGACGGAATCGTGACGAGAAGCGATCGATCGTGTCGCGCAGTGCCTGCTCGGCGTCCAGCCCCAGCTTGCGGGCCAGGTTGGTCAGCGCGAACAGCACGTCGCCGAGCTCGCGTTGCAGGGCCGCCCGATCGCCGCCCGCGCGCGCCGCGTCCAGCTCCGCCAGCTCCTCGTCGACCTTCGCGCGCGGCCCGTCGGCGTCAGGCCAGTCGAACCCGACCGCGCCCGCCTTCTCGCCGGCGCGGGTCGCGCGCAGCAGGGCCGGGGCGCTGGTGGGAATCCCGTGCAGCGCGCCGTGCTTGCCTTTCTCGGCCTTCTCGGCGGCCTTCAGCTTCGCCCAGTTGGCCAGCACCGCGTCCGCGTCCTTGGCGACGACGTCGCCGAACACGTGCGGGTGGCGGTGCACCAATTTGGCGACGATGCCGCGCGCGACGTCGTCGATGCCGAACTTGCCCTCGGCGAAGCGCAGCTCGGACTGGAAGACGATCTGCAGCAGCAGATCCCCCAGCTCCTCGCGGTGCTCGTCGACGTCGCCGGCGGCCAGCGCGTCGACCACCTCGTACGTCTCCTCGACCAGGTACGGCACCAGCGTCTCCAGGGTCTGCTCGCGATCCCAGGGGCAGCCCTCGGGCGCCAGCAGGCGCTGCATCAGGCCCACCAGTTTGCTGACCTCCGCGCCGGTCTGCTTGCCCGGCAGCGGCGTCAGGTCGGGGAGGGTGGGGGATTTGGAGTCAGCCAAGGCCGGCGCAGTCTAGCCTCAAATCCGCCCGTTTGAAGCTGCGCCGGGCGCATGCTAGCTAGATGCCGTTGGCAGACAAAGCAACGCCGGCCCCGCGCCCATCCGACACGGCCGCAGCCGTTACGGAACGCCTGACCCTGGAGGACAACCGCGTCGCGCTCGCGCTGTGCGGCGAGCGAAACACGAACCTCAAGCTGATCGAACGCGAGACCGGCGCCCAGCTGCACACCCGCGGCAACGAGATGACCATCGTCGGCCCGGAGGAGAGCGTCGCGATCGCGCGCAGCCTCGTCGAGCAGCTCTACGGCATGGCGCGCGGTGGCGCCCCGATCAGCCCGGAGGACATCGGCCGGGCGGCGGTCGCGCTGCGCGCCGACGCGGGCGTCGATCTGCGGGAGGTCTTCCACGACACGATCCTGGTGGCGGGGCGCGCCCGGCCGATCGCGCCCAAAGGGCTGGCGCAGAAGCGCTACGTCGACGCCATCCGCGCCCACGACATCGTGTTCGGGATCGGGCCGGCGGGCACGGGCAAGACCTACCTGGCGATGGCGCTGGCCATCCGCGCCCTGATGGAGAAGCAGGTCAAGCGCATCGTGCTGACGCGCCCGGCGGTCGAGGCGGGCGAGCGGCTCGGGTTCCTGCCGGGCAGCATGGAGGAGAAGGTCTCGCCCTACCTGCGCCCGCTCTACGACGCGCTTCACGACATGATGGACTTCGAGAAGGCCGACCAGCTGGTCTCGCGGGGCCTGATCGAGGTCGCGCCGATCGCGTTCATGCGCGGGCGGACGCTGAACGACGCGTTCGTCATCCTCGACGAGGCGCAGAACACCACCAG
>DATFXS010000835.1:0-9152 GCA_035315605.1 Polyangia bacterium | reverse complement strand
CCGGCTTGTCCGGCTCCCGCGCTTCCGATGGTGCCGCCGCGGCCGGGACCGGTGCCGCCGCCCGTGCTGCCTCCCGTTCCAGGCGTGCCCTCACCGCCGCCGGAGCTGCTGCCGCACCCCACAGCGAACACGAGAGAGACGAAGATGGTGCGACCGAGCCGAAGATTGATCGGCGATGCAGATGAGGTCATTTGATTTGCCTTTCGTGTCGTTGCGAGGCGACAGGGCGGGGACGCTCGCTCGATGACCGACGACGTCGCCCATGGTGCTATGCCCGCAACGTCGCGATCTGTTCGCGTCCGGTCTTGACCGAAAAATCGGTGACAAGATCGCCGCCGCCGCGGCAATTCCTCAAGGTCAGAACTGGCTGAAGAAGGCCCAGACCGCGTCCGGTGCCGGACTCCACGGCATGTGGCCGCCCGAGAACTCGCACCACGTGACCGGGTAGCCAGCCATGCAGCCTTGATACTGCACACAGGGGCTCGGGTTGACGGGCGTGGTCTGGGTGCCGCAGCCGTTCTTGGTCAGGAACTTGTTCAGCGCGGTCATGCCGTCGGCGATCGGGACGACTGTGTCGCTGTCGCCGTGAGCCATCCAGACGGCGATCGGATGATTGTTGCTCGCCTTGCAGCCGCCGCTGTAGCACGCGTCCGACATCGGCGCGATGGCGCGGAACACGTCTCCCATCTCGGTTCCGATCTCATCGGACATCATCCCGCCGTAGCTAAACCCGGTCGAGAAGATGCGGGACTGGTCGATGCACAGGTTGGCTTCGAAGAAGGCGAGCATTGCCTTCACGAACGCGATGTCGCCGCCGCCGGTGTTCGCCCAGCCCATGTTGAGGCCTTCGGGTGCGACGAAGATCGCCGAGCCGGCCGACCGGCTCTGCAGGCCGTAGTAGGGGCCGCCGATGATCGTGCCGTTCGCGACGTCCATGGCGACGCCGCCTGACCAGTGGAAGCCGAAGATCAGCCGGTAGGCGTGACTGGCGTCGTAGTTGCTCGGCAGCGCCAGGATGTACTCGCGGCTGGTGCCGGAGACATCGATGCTGGCGCGCCCGCTCTGGAGCGTGGTGCTCGTACCGCAGCCGGTGCTCGGCGACGCGCCACCGGTGCCTGTGCTGCCCGCTGCGCTCGATCCCGCGGTGCCGCCGCCGGTACCGCCCGCCGAGCCGCCGCGCCCCGTCGCACCGCCGCGGGCTCCTGATCCGCCGCGTCCGCCAGCTGCGCTACCGCTCGCTCCACTAGCACCGAGGGTGCCCGCGCTGCCGCCAGTTCCGGCGACGCTACCTCCCGTGCCCGTGGTTCCGGCGCTCGCGCTCGAACCGCCAGTTCCCGCTCCGCTGCCGCCTCGTCCCGCTTCACCCGCGCCGCTCGATCCGCCGGTGCCGGGTGTGCCCGACGAGGAAGAACCGCAGCCTGCGATCGCGACCGCAATCGTCGCGAGGACTCCAACCACGAACGGCGCGCGTCGGATGAGAGGTGTCATGTGTTCGCTCACGGCAGCGTGAACTTCTTCAAGAACGGCCAGCCGACGTTGGCGTTGCCTGGCGCGTGGCCCGAGTTCATGGTGCAGAGACCGACCTGAACTCCGGCGCTGCAGCTCGTGTAGTACTGGCAGTTGTTGCTGTCGGCGGCGGTCGGCGATCCGGTGCAGCCGTCGATCTGCGCCCATTTGTCCATCGTCGCTTTCGCGCCGAGAAACGTGACCGGCATGCCGGCGACCACCGACGAGGCTCCCCCCGCGTACGGGACGAGCGTGTCGTTGCTGCTTCGGAACGAGACTTGCGCGATCGGCCGTGGCGGCGTGCAACCGCTCACGTTCTCCTGCAGAAGATCGAAGGACGCAGGCGCAACCGCGGCGAAGATGTCGGCGGCGTGGCACGCCACGTAGTGGGACATGCCGCCGCCCATCGAGAAGCCGACCGCGTAGACCCGTTTGGTGTCGATGCAGGCGACCTTCTCGACGTCGGCGACGAGCGCGCGGGCGAAGGCAACGTCGTCGACGTTCGCGACACAGCAAGGCCCGACGTTCCAGGCGCCACCCGACGGGCCCGACTTGCCGTTCGGATACGCCGAGATCACGCCCTCGGCGTCCGTCAGCGCCTTGTAAGGCGACGAGCCCTCCTCCGACGAGCCCGAGCCACCGAGCGGGTGGAAGTCGACGACGAGCGGCACCGCCGTGCTGCCGTCGTACTTCGATGGGACATGCAGGATGTATGTGCGGCTGTCGGATCCGACCTGAATCGTCTTGTTGGTGTCGCCGGATTTGAGCACCGGCGACGGACAGGTCACGCTTCCGCTGCCGCCTGTTCCCGTCGCGCCCCCAGTTCCGGTCGCGCCGCCGCCGCCGGAACCCGTCGCGCCGCCATGCCCACCGCTGCCGATCGCGCCGGCGCCGCCGCCGGTGCCGCCGCGTCCGCCGTTGCCAATGCTGCCGCCGCGTCCCGCGCTCGCGCCGGCAGCGCCACTCGTGCCGGCGCTTCCCCCACTGCCTGCGTTGCCGACGTTTCCGCCGCGACCGGCGGGGCCGCTGCCGCCGCTGCCGGCGGCGCTGCTGCCACCCGCGTCCGAGCCGCCGGTCCCGGCTGTTCCCGCGGCAGATCCGCCGCTGCCAGCGACCGTGCCTGCCGCTCCCGTCGTGCCAGCGGTCGACGACGCGCCGGCCCCGCCCCCGGCGCCGCCCCGCGCACCTCCTCCGCTACCGGTCGATCCAGCCGTTCCGGTCACGCCGCCCGTGCCGGTCGTCGATTCGCCCGGGCCGCAGCCCAGCATTCCGGCGCTCCCCAGTCCAAGCAGCAAGGCAGTCGTGGCAATTCTCCCGGATAGGACGCGCATGAGTGCTGACCTCCGCGTGTAAGGACGCCGATCAGCACGCAGTCGCGGCGAACTCGAAAACTGGTCCAGAAAAATCGGCGCGGAACCCTTCGGAATCGCTGGCGCGCGACCGGTTACGGCAGCGGATGCGCCTTGAGGACCGGCCATCCGATCGTGGCGTCGCCGAAGATCTCGCCGGCCCCCTGCTTCGTGCAGAGCACCACCTCGACTCCGTCCTGGCAGGTTACGAAGCTGGCACATCCGTTCGCGTCCGGCGCCGATGCCGGTCCGGGGCACTGATCGATGTCGGCCCACTTCTGGAACGTGGCCTGCGCGCCCAGGAACGTGACGGGCATGCCGGCGACGACGGAAGAAAATCCGCCGTTGTACGGCACGATCATGTCCGTGCTGCCTCGGAACGAGATCACCGTGATCGGCCGCGGCGGCAGGCAGTCGCCGACGTTCTCTTGCAACAGATCGAAAGATGCGGGCGCCACCGATGCGAACAGGTCGGCGGCGTGGCAGGCGAGGTAGTGGGCCATGCCGCCGCCCATCGAAAAGCCGACCGCGTAGACGCGCTTCGGATCGATGCAGGCAGCCGCGCTGACGTCGGCCACCACCGCGCGCGCGAAGGCGACGTCGTCGACGGGACCCACGCAGCATGGGCCGACGTTCCAGCCGGGGCCCGACGGACCGGCGAGCCCCATCGGGAATGCCATGATGACGCCCTCCGGATCCGTCTGGGCAGGGTAGGGAGAGCCCATTCGCTCTTGCTGCGAGGAGCCGTTCAGTGGGTGGAAGTCGAGGACCAGCGGGACGGGCTTGCTGCCGTCGTAGGTAGAAGGCACGTGCAATAGGTAGCTGCGGCTGCCGCTGGCGACCTGGACCATCCGCGTCGCGTCGCCCGACTGCAGAGCGACCGACGGGCACATCACGGGCGGCGCCGAATCGGTGCCGCCGTCGCCCGCAGTCGTGCGTGTGATCGCATCCAGGTCGGCGCGCGAGCACGCGGCCGCCGTCAGACAGATCGCCGCGAGCGCAACGCACGCGCACCACACGACACGACTCACAGCCATGCTCCGACGGTGAGGGTCAACATCAGATTGGGGCGCGCCGCTGTCGCCACGACGGTGTCGAGGAAGCGCACGGCGACGTAAGGCTCTGCGAGCTGCGCGTGCGCCGCCAGCGACAGGTAGAACCGATTGGGCAGGCGGAGCTCCGTGCCGGCGCCCACATCGACGAGAAACGACCACTGGCTGACGACCTGGCCCTGGCTGTTCGGCGCGATAGTGCGCCCCTCGACGGACGTGCGCAGCGCGCCCGCCGCCAGCGCCACAAAGGGACGCAGCCGCTCCCGCGCGCGAAAGCGCAGGCTGCCGCCGAGCAGCCCGAATGACTGCGCGACCTGCGCGCTGCCCGCCGCACCCGCGACGGTGGGGCGCGTCCCGAGGCCAGCCAGCGCCGCCTGGGCGACGAGCCAGGCGCGCGGCGACCAATCGAAACGCACCAGGGGAAGCAGGGCGGGGCCGACGCCGTCGATGCTGATCGTCGCCGCGCCGCCGACCTCGATGCCGAACGTCTCCGGATGTCTCGCCAGCCGGTCGACCTCGACGAAGTGGACGACGGCGGGTGGCGGCGCGGCCGCCGGCGTGTTCGGCCGATCATGAGCCGCGAGATCGATCTCGAGGAAGCTCGAGCGCAGAAGCTCGATCGCGCGGATCGCAAGCGTCCCGGACGCTCGCGGGGCGGCCGGTTCGAAGGGAACCCGACGCACCACCGACTTGCCCGTCACCTTGTCGATCACCCAGACCTCGACGGAGTCGGGCGACAGGTTGCCGACGATCGCGACCACCGCGTCGGCGCCCCGCTGCGCCGCCAGCTGTTCGAGCCCGGCGCGCGAGTCACCCGTCGCGCCCGCGCCGCTCGGACCGTCCACGATCTCGGTCTCGAATCCGGCCGACGTGAGCTCACCCTTGAGGCGCACCAGCGTCTCGATCATCACCGGCGGTCCGTTGGCCGGCCGGACGATCAGCACGCTGGCCGCCCGCGCGGGCGTCGCCACGAACAGGCAGGTCGATGCGACGGCCGCGAGCACGAATCGGCCCACGCGCGACGTCTCAGGGAGAGCGCACGAACGCCCGCGCCGGCCCCGCGTACGTGCCATTGGGGAAACGACGGAGGTACTCCTCGGCGACTGGGCGCGCCCGAGATGATCCCTCCAGCTTGCTCGTCAACGTCATCTTGCGTCCCAGCGCCTCCGACGCGTACGTGCCCTTCGGCGCCCGCGTGAGGTACGCATCGTACCATTCGACCGCGCGCGCCAGCCCGCCGTCGGTCGCTTCCTCGACGCGCCCGAGCAGGAAAGCGGCGTCGAGCGCGTGCGGCGAATCAGGAAACCGGCGGCGCTCGGCGAGCAGGGCATCGCGCGCCAGATCCATGCGGCGGCGGTAGCGGGCGGCATCGGCCAGCGCCAGCAGATCCTCGCTCGATGCCTTCTCCAGCGTCGTCTTCAAACCGGCGCGCTCGGCCTCCGCGATGATGCCGTCGAGATGCCCGGCAGCGAGCGCCTGCGCCCATCGTCGATCGCCGTCGGCCGCGCCTGCCCGGGGCGCCGGAGCGGGCGTCCGCGTGGCCGACCGATCGAGCGCGCCGGAAGGTCGCTCTGCCGGCGGTTCCTCCGTCGGCGGCTCCGGCTTCGCCTCGTTGATCACCGTCTCGCCCTCGGGGAGATCGACCGTCAGTCGCTGGCCGGCCCGCAGTGCGATCTCGCCGCCGGTCATCGGCCCGCTCACCGTCACCCGGCCGTGCCGGAGATTGAGCTCGAACTTTTCGGTCGTGGCGTCCCACGCCACCGTGAACACCGTGCCCGTGACCGTCACCAGGAACGGACCGACATCGACCTGCCAGCGATGATCGGTCGACGGCGTCACTTTGAACGACGCCTTGCCGTGCTCGATGGCGATGCGCGCGCCCGCGGCGTCGACCGTGCGCAACCGGCTGCGCGTCCCCGGCATCAGCGCGAACTCCGTCCCTTCGGCGAAGAGCAGCTTCACGCCGTCGTGACCGGACTCGCGCAGATAACCGCCGTCGACGAGGCTTCCGCCCTCGACACGGTACGCGATGGCCGGCGACGTCCCATGATTGCCGACGCGCCCGGAACGAATGATCCCCACGGCCACGACCGCCACCATCGCGACACCGGCCGCCAGCGACCAGCCGACCACGGCCCGCCGCCGCGCGGTTCCTGCATCGATGCGGGCGCGGACGGCGCGCAGGCCGCCGTCGAGCTCCTCGGATGTCGGCGACCGCGCGCTGCCCCGCGCCAGCTCGGCCAGCGCCGCTAGCTTTCGCTGCCCGTCTCGTTCGCCGGACGCCTTCATCGCCAACCCTTCTCGTTGAAGAAGCCCGCCAGCCCGGGGTCCGCTTCGATCCAGCGCGAAAGCTTGGTCGTGGCGTGGCTCAGCGCGCGCTTGACCGTCGAGATCGACAGCTCCATCTGCGCGGCGACCTCTTCGACAGTCATCGATTCGAGCTGGCGAAGCACGAAGACCAGCCGGGGGCGCGGCGCCAGCCGATCGAGCAACGCGTAGAACCTGCGCAGCAGATCGCGCGACTCCATGTCGGTCAATCCCGCGCCGAGGTCCACGAGCGATTCCGGCCGATGAAACGAGAGCCACGCCCGCGCTTTCTTTCGACGAAGCTCGGTCCTGACCACGCGAATGGCGAACGAGAAGATGAAGCTGCGCAATTTCTCGGGCGCGCGCAGAGTCTTGCTCCGCGTGAACACCCGATAAAAGACCTCCTGCGCGATATCCTCTGCTTCGGCCTCCGAGCCGAGCGCGCGTCGCGCGAAGACGGTGACGCCGGGCGCGAAGCGTTGCCAGGTCTCCGCGACCGCCCACTCGACCCCGGCCTGGAGGGCGCGGGCCAGCTCATCGTCGCTCCTCACGCGCGGGTCGGGCACGACGACCAGCGAGACGGGCATCTGTCTCCGAGGAAGTGGCATGGAGTCGTCAGCCAAGGTCTATCAGCAGTCGCAGCCCGCCGACCGAATTGGTTCATCTTTTTTCAACAAGCTTGGCGTCCAGAAGACAGTTACCTACATGCCCGAAGAATCCTGAGCCGACATTGCGCGTCGACGTGACTGCGGGGGCATGGGAGACCGGCGATTGATCATGGTCATCGATGATGACGAGAACGCCCGAACCCTCGATGTGTGGAGATTCCGGGCCGAGCAGATGATGAATCCGGACCTCGTTTCATCACAAGAACACGGCGCTCGCGACAACTCCCATCGTGTCAGCTCGTCGCTCTCGGCGAGAGGTTCCCTTTCGCGCGTCGTCACGCCGCTGCATGCTGCCGCTGCTCGCCTGCTTCGTGGCCGCCTGCGCCGGCAACGAGCGAGCGCCCGGTAAAGGCGGCAGCGGGGGCGCGAGCGGTGGAACGGGTAACAGCGGCGGCGCGGCCGGCAATACCGGGAACGCCGGCGCCAGCGGCGCGATCGGCGGCGGTGGAGTGGGCGGCAGCGCGGGTGCTGCGGCGGGCGGAACCACCGGCGCGGGAACGGCGGCGGCCGGCGGCGGCGCGGGCGCGATCGGTGGCGGGGGCGCCGCAGGCGCGGCGGGCAATGGCGGAGGCGCGGGTGGTACGGGAGCGGCCGGCGCCAACGGCGGGCGCGGCGGATCCTCCACAGGTGCGGCTGGCATCGGTGGCGGACGAGGCGGTAGCGCTGGCGGAAATGCCGCGGGTGCTGCGGGCACCGTCGGGAGCGGCGGGAGCGCGGGCAGCGGGACCAGCGGCAGCAACTCCGTGAATGCGTGTACGGGAACGGCGAGCGGCACGCCCGCGAACACACTCACGGTCAACGCCGACTCCGCCCAGAGCGTGGTGAGCGATGGCATCTTCGGCCTGCTCATGGAACGCCTGGGAAAGAACTGGAGCGGCGGCCTCTTCGTCGGCACCAGCTCGTCGATCCCGAATACGGACGGGATGCGGAAGGACGTGATTCAGGCCTTCAAGGACGCGGGCATCGGGATGATCGAATGGCCCGGCGGATGCGCGGCGAACGGCTACGACTGGAGCGCCAACAAGAATCCGAGCAACGACGTCGGCACCGACCGGTACATGGAGCTCTGCGGCCTCCTCGGGATTCCGCCCATCGTCGCGGGACAGGCGAACGACACGACGACCGACCCCGCCAACAATCTCGCCTGGGTCACCTACATCAACAACAACCCGAGCCACCCCGACTGGACGATCAACTACTTCAAGCTCGGGAACGAGGTCTGGGGCTGCGGCGCCCCCGGCGGCTCGAACGGCACGGAGGCCCAGTACGAGACTTTCTACAACGCGGGCTACGCGATGCTGTCGACGCCCGTCAACGGGAAGGAGCTGAACCTCGTCGCCAGCACGGGCCTGATCGGCAACTGGACCTGGTTCGACGCCGAAGTGAAGAACCTGGCCGGCAAGATCGACGGCGTCGAGATTCACGACTACATCTATCACCCGAGCGATATCCCGAACGTCGGCTTCACCGACGCGCAGTACTACAGCGTCGTCAACGCGGCGAACAAGGGGCAGATCGGCCCGCGGATCGATCGGATCATTCAGACACTCGATCAGTACGATCCGGGCAAGCACATCAAGATCTACGAGGACGAGTGGGGCGACTGGCTGGAGCCGTTCAATAAAGCGACCGACGGGTGGCTGCAGCAGGGGACGCTGATGGACGCGATCTCGGCGGCGGAGTCGTTACATCTGTTCATGCAGCACGCCGATCGCTACGCGATGGCGGGGCTCGCCCAGGGCATCAACGTCATTCACTCGCTGCTCTTGACGAGAAGCACCGACAGCGCGCTGGTGAAGACGCCGACGTTCTACGTGTTCAAGATGCTCCTTCCGCACCACCGCGCCAACGCCAAGTGGGCACCGAACACGCTCACCAGCGAGAACATCACCGGCAACGGCCTGACATTCCCCGTCCTGTCCGCGGGCACGACCGTCGACGACACGGGAGCGATCAACATCAGCCTGGCGAACGTCGACCTCGTGAACACACGCACCATCAGGATCACCGTCAACAGCAGCAAGAGCGCCTACGTCGTCTCGACCGCCCAGGTGATCACCGGTCCCGCGAAGGACAGCTACAACGACTACGCCCAGACGGAGAAGGTGAACATCCAGGCGCTCCCCGGCTCCAGCTGCTCGATCTCCGGGAAGACGCTGCAGGTCACGCTGCCGTCGAAGAGCGTCGTGATGCTGGTCCTGACGCCGACGTCGTAACGGTCTACTGGGCCGTCACGCTGGCGATCGGGAAGTCGATCCTGCCGCTGCCGC